>NZ_JBIXLN010000007.1:0-135915 GCF_045798555.1 Paeniglutamicibacter sp. MACA_103
CGACGCGGACGGGAAGTATGCCTTCTGGGGCCTGACCCCGACCCCGTACCCGATCCCGCACGACGGGCCGGTGGGCCAGATGCTCGAATCCGTGGGCCGCTCCCCGGTGCGCGCGGCGCACCTGCACTTCATGGTCACCGCCCCGGGCCTGCGCACCCTGGTCACCCACATCTTCGTCGACGGGGACCCGCAACTGGAAATCGGCGACTCGGTCTTCGGCGTCAAGGACTCGCTCATCAAACGGTTCACCGAACAGCCCGCCGGAACCCCCGCGCCCGACGGCCGCGACCTCGGCACCGCGGCCTGGGCCCGGGCACGCTTCGACATCGTCCTCGCCCCGGCCGAGGCCGAAGTCTAGGCGCCCGCCCGGCTCCGCCCAACCCCGGTTCACTACCCCGCCGCAAGTCCGAGGACGCGGCGGCGGTAGTGTGCCGGGGTTTCCGCGTAGGTCTCGCGGAAGACGGTGGTGAAGTGGGAGGGGCTGGCGAACCCGCAACGTGCGGCGAGCGCGGCAACTGGCTGGCTGGAATTTTCCGGAAGGCCGAGCTCCTCACGGCAACGCTCCAGCCGGCGGGCACGCACCCACGCGCCGACGCTGGTCCCCTCAGCGGCGAAGAGCTTGTGGACCAGGCGGACCGAGACGTAGTGCGCTGCGGCAATGCTGCGCGCACCGAGCTCCGGATCTCCCAGATGCGACTCCGCATACGCGGCCAGCTGGACGAAGTTCGCACGGCCGCCATCGTCCTCGACGGCGGGCGTGCCCAGCACTTCCAGGAACAGTCCGGCGACCAAGCCGGACAGCCCGGCAAACGCGCGGGACCGGCTCGGGGAGGAAAGCCTGGAATAAGCCGGCGCCAGGGAATCCAAGGTTGCCGCCACCGCGCCGGCCAGCGCGGCGTCGGGCCCGATCCGACGAGCCAGGAGTTCACCCATGATCCCGGGCGCAATGCCTGTCGTGGATCGCGGAAAGGTAAAAAAGCGGGTCTTGAACCCGAGCGGAGCAACGATCTCCATGGGACGGGTGGAGTCGTAGACCACCAGGTCTCCCGGCCGCAGCAGCGCCGTTCGACCGGCCTGGAAGATTTCCGTCCGGCCCTCCAGCACTTGGCAGAGCACGAAGTCGCCATGCCCGTCCGCAAGATCCTCCTCGCCACGGCGTCCGATGTGCCCGGTGGCCTGGACTTCGGCCAAGCGCATCCCGCCCTCGCGGCGGGCCAAGACCCTGCCGCGGAACGACAACGAGTCCACGGTTTCGAAGTGCAGGGGCAGCAGGCTTTGCGTGATGGCACCACGCCACGCACCGGCGTCATCGGCCTGTGCCTCGTAGTCCATTCCACCAACCGCACTCGGTTCCATCGTCCCCCTTTCCGGGGCTTCCACGCGCCCGAAAGGCTCCTGCGGGCAAGCGTGCACGCGGGAGCAATCACCGTGCACCCCAGCGTATCAAGTGTGATGCCAGCCACACCTAGTGTTGAACCCAACCAAGCCACCCGCGGACCCAAGGAGACGAAAATGCCGCAGACCCTGAGTCAGACACCCACCCGACTGCACGTCAGCGAGGAGGTGCCGGAATTGCTGCAGCGGCTGGAAGCGATCGCACCGCTGCTCGCCGATGCCGCAGACGAGAACGAGCGACTCGGCGAACTCCGCGCAGACGTCGCGGCGGCGCTTCACGACTCCGGCGTCTTCCGCCTCGGTATTCCCCGCGAACTCGGCGGATACGAGGCCTCCCCGCGCCAGGTCGTCGAGGTCATCGAGAAGCTTTCCCATGCGGATGCCTCCACCGGCTGGGCGGTGATGGCCCTGCAGATGGTCACCGGCACCACCGCGGCCTACCAGGGACGCGCGGCCACCGAAGAGATGTTCGGCGCAGGACGCTACAGTCTTTGCGCCGGCCAGGGCACCCGCATGGGCACCGCGCGCCGGACCGACGGCGGCTACCTGCTCAGCGGTTCTTGGCAATTCGCCTCCGGGCTGCCGCTGGCCAGCCACATCCACACCGCCGCGCTGGTGGAGGAAACGGGGGCGCCTCTGGTCTTCACCTTCCCCAAGGAACAGGCACGGATCGTGGACAACTGGGACGTCATGGGCCTGCGCGCCACCGGCAGCATCGACTACCACTGCGAGGACCTCTTCGTTCCCGAGGATTACACCTACGACATCACCACCAAGGCGCCGCTGCACGGCGGGGCCCTCTACCGCATGGGACTGGCGAACATGTCAGGGATCAACCACGCGGGATGGGCGCTGGGCGTGGCGCGCCGCATGCTCGACGAGCTCCGCGACCTGGCCGCCCAGAAGACCGGAGCCCCGTTCGCCGCCGTGGACACCGACGAGTTCGCCGCCGACTACGCCCGCGCCGAGGCGAAGCTGCGCTCCGCCCGGGCGCTGGTCATGGACGTCTGGGAATCCAACGAGGCCGCACTCGCCGCCGGAAAGGAGCTGGACGACGAACAGGAAACGCTCACCCGACTGGCCTTGAACAATGCCACCTGGTCCGCACACGAGGTCTGCATGACCGTCTACAAGTGGTCGGCCACCGCGGCCCTGCGCCACGGCACGCTGCAGCGCTTCTTCCGCGACATGCACGCCGGAACCCAGCACATGACCTCCGGCCCGGTGGTGCTGCAGGGCTGCGGCCGCAAGCTGGCCGGCCTGGCCAAGGACAGCACCTGGGTGTTCTTCTCGCTGGTCAAGGACGGGCAGTGAGTCCCGCCGCCCGAGCGCACCGCGCACCGGTTGCCGGCAGCACAGTGGCCACCCTCCCGTCCGCCGGGGTGGGACCCGCGGAGTTCAAGGCAGCCTTCCGCAACCACCCCGCCGGCGTTGCCATCATCACCGCCACCGGGCCCGAGGGTCCGGTGGGGCTCACCGTCAGCTCCGTGATCTCGGTGTCCGCCGAGCCGCCCCTGCTGGTCTTTTCACTCTCCGCAGGCTCGCGGACCACGCCGCTGATCGCGGGGGCGGACACCGTGGTGGTGCACCTTCTCGGCGCGGCCCAGGCCCCACTGGCCAAGGCCTTCGCCACCCCCGGCGTCGACAGGTTCGCCGCCACAGACTGGCATCTGCTGCCCACCGGTGAGCCGGTCCTCAGCCAGGCCCCGGTCTGGCTGCGCGGGCGGATCGTCAATGCGATGGACGCCGGCGGATCGGTGGTCGTTGCCGTCCACCTGCTCCAGGCCAACGTTCCCGCCGACGGGGACCTACCCGAAACCCCGCTGGTCTACCACAACCGCAGCTGGCACCGGCTTGGTGACCACTCCGTGATCGACTGAAAGGAAACAACACCATGGCACTCGACGAGGCAACCCAAGGCTTCCTGCGCGGCATGGCCGACTCCACGCCACCAGGCACACCACCTATGTGGGAAATGACTGCCGAGCAGGCACGCGCTGCCAGCGCCGGGCTGAAAAACCTCTACGGCGCCGGCCCGGACATGCACCGAGTGGAGGACCACGAGATCGAGGCGATCGACGGCGGGAGCTTCCGTGCCAGGATCCTTGTTCCGTCAGGGGCCCCGGACGCCGTGCTGGTCTACTACCACGGTGGCGGCTGGGTGCTCGACGGACTGGACGGCTATGACACCCTGGGGCGGCAGCTGGCCATGAAATCCGGGGCCGCCGTCGTCTTGGTCGAATACCGCAAGGCCCCCGAACACCCCTTCCCCGTACCGGTGGAAGATGCCTGGGCCGGGCTCGAGTGGACGGCCGGCCGGATCGATTCGATCGCAGGGTCCCCCGTGCCGCTCTTCGTCGCCGGCGACAGCGCCGGCGGCAACCTCGCGGCCATCGTCACCCATCGTGCGCGGGACCGGCAGGGACCGGAGATTGCCGGCCAGGTGCTGGTCTATCCGGCCACGGATGCCGACCTCGGCCGGGCGTCCTACCTCGAGCCGGAGAATCAGTCGTTCCTCACCACCGAGTTCATGGCATGGTTCTGGAACCACTACCTGCCGCAGGAGGCCGAGCGCACTCATCCCGAGGCATCGCCGCTTCGCGCCGCCTCGCTGGCCAGCTTGCCTCCAGCACTGGTGCTGACCGCGGAGCACGACGTGCTGCGAGACGAGGGCGAGGAGTATGCGCAGCGGCTCGTCGAGGCGGGCGTGCCGGTGGTGCACCGCCGCTGGGAGGGCCAAATGCACGCTTTCTTCACTATGGTCAATATTCTGCCGGCCAGCGCCGAGGCGATAGACCTGGTGGCAGGGCACGTGCGTGAGCGCGCCGCAGAGGCGCAAGCAGCACTCGCTCCGTAGCACCAAGGAGGAGGCATCCACGCCGGGCCACCCAGGCCACTGCCGGGTGGCCCGGCCAGTGCACTGCACCGGGAGAATCGCCAAGAATCGTGACCATCAATCCGGCCTCAAGGCAGGTTCCCCCTCCTGCATGCCGGTGCCTGCCTGGTGCATGGCGGTCTGCATCTTATTTCCCATTCAATGAGATGCCGTGTGGTTCTTTGGTGTGCGCGACCACAGACTTGATGCAGATACCTCACACTCCGGGTTCCCCCGCTGCGTGGCGCCGGCACAACGACGTGCCAAGGCCACCGGCGAACCTCCCCCGCACCAAAGGAACGCGACCACCTCATGACTTCAGCGCGCACCATCCTCAAGACCCAGGTCGGCATCGTCGGCGGCGGCCCCGCCGGGCTGATGCTCTCGCACCTCTTGGCCAAGAGCAATGTAGAGAACATCGTCGTCGAGTCACGCGACCACGAGACCATCCGCAACACCCACCGCGCCGGCATCCTGGAGGCGGGCTCGGTCAAGATGCTCACCGACACCGGCGTGGACGGCCGGGTGCTCACCCACGGTGACGAGCACGCAGGCATCGACCTGCGCTTCAACGGCGAATCCCACCCGTTGGACTTCACCGACCTGGTCGATGCCACCGTCACGCTCTACGCCCAGAACGAGGTCTTCGTCGACCTCGCCGCCGCCCGCAAACGCGATGCCGGCGATGTGCGCTACTCCTCCGAGGTCACCGCGGTCTTCGACCTGGAAACCGAGACCCCGAAGTTCCACTTCACCGACGCGGACGGCAACGGCTTCGAGGTGCACTGCGACATCCTGGTCGGCGCCGACGGCTCGCGCAGCTTCTGCCGCCGCGCGGTTCCCGGAACCCAGGACTTCAAGATCGAGTACCCCTTCGCCTGGTTCGGCATCCTCACCGAGGCCCCCAAGTCCTCCCCCGAACTCATCTATGCGAACTCCCCGCACGGCTTTGCGCTGATCTCCCAGCGGTCCGAGACCGTCCAGCGCATGTACTTCCAGTGCGACCCCAACGAGGACGTGGATTCCTGGAGCGATGACCGGATCTGGTCCGAGCTGCAACGCCGCGTCGACGGGCCGGACGGTTTCCAGCTCAAGACCGGGAACATCTTCGACAAAACGGTGCTGAAGTTCCGCTCCTTCGTGCGCGAACCGCTCTCCCATGGCCGGATGTTCCTCATCGGCGATGCCGGGCACACCGTCCCGCCCACCGGCGCCAAGGGCCTGAACCTGGCCTTCGCCGACGTCAAGGTGCTCTTCGAGGCCATCGACTCCTTCTACTCCACCAAGGACTCCGCGCTGCTGCACGGCTACTCCGACCTGGCGCTGAAGCGCGTGTGGAAGGCCCAGAACTTCTCCTACTGGATGACCTCGATGCTGCACACCCCGGTGGACGCCGACCCGTTCATGGCCAAGCGCGCCCTGGGCGAGCTCGACACCGTGGTCTCCTCGCGCTACGGCCAGCAGTACTTGGCCGAGTCCTACACCGGCTGGCCACACTCCTAACCTTCACCCCCGTCTTTTCTCCACCACACCCGCACGCCCCCACCGAAAGGAGCACGCAGTGAGCACCGAAACCACCTCGCCCGAGACGTTCAACGATTCGCACGTGCTGGATCCCGCAGCCACCACGCTCTCCCAGGAGGCCATCTCCACCGAGATCGCCGACATCCACGCGGCCTACCGCCAGTCCGTCGTTGACGGCAAGAAGGCCGAGACGCAGCCGCGCATCGACTTCGCGCCCTACCGTTCCTCGCTGCTGCGCCACCCCACCAAGAACCTGCACCACGCGGACCCCGAGACCATCGAGCTGCACTCCCCCGCCTTCGGCGAGCGCGACGTGCACGCCCTGGAGTCCGACCTGACCATCCAGCACAACGGCGAGCCGATCGGCGAGCGCATCGTCGTGGCCGGACGCGTGCTCGACGGCGACGGCCGCCCGGTGGCCGGACAGCTGGTGGAAATCTGGCAGGCCAACGCCGCCGGACGCTACATCCACAAGCGTGACCAGCACCCCGCTCCGATCGACCCGAACTTCACCGGCGTGGGACGCGCGATCACCGGTCCCAACGGCGAATACTCCTTCACCACCATCAAGCCGGCGCCGTACCCGTGGAAGAACCACCACAACGCCTGGCGCCCGGCGCACATCCACTTCTCGCTCTTCGGCACCGACTTCACCCAGCGCATGATCACCCAGATGTACTTCCCGGGCGACCCGCTCTTCTCCCTGGACCCGATCTACCAGGCCATCACGGACAAGGACGCCCGCGACCGCCTGGTCGCCACCTACGACCACTCGATCACCAGCCACGAATGGGCCACCGGCTACAACTGGGACATCGTGCTCACCGGGTCCAACCGGACCTGGATGGAAGACGAAGAGGGAGAGCTCTAAATGACCGCCACACCCAACACCCAGGCCCCCGCGCTCAAGCTGGCTCCCACCCCGGGCCAGACCATCGGCCCCTTCTACGGCTACGCGCTGCCCTTTGAGAAGGACAACGAGCTGGTCAACCAGGCACGGCCCGGCGCCGTCCGCCTGCACGGGGTCGTCACCGACGGCGCCGGCACCGTCATCCCCGACGCGTTGCTGGAAATCTGGCAGGCCGACGAGGACGGCAACGTGGTCTCGAAGGACGGCTCGCTGGTCCGCGACGGCTACACCTTCACCGGCTGGGGCCGCACCGCGGTGGACAACGTCGGGCACTACACCTTCACGACCCTGAATCCCGGGGCCACCGAGGAGGGCAAGGCGCCGTTCATCATGCTCACGGTCTTTGCCCGCGGCCTGCTCAACCGCCTGTTCACCCGCATCTACCTGCCCGAGGATGTTGCCGCGCTGGCCAACGACCCGTTGCTGGCCTCGCTGCCCGAGGACCGTCGCCGGACGCTGATCGCCACCCGCGAGGAAGACGGCTCGCTGCGCTTCGACATTTCGCTGCAGGGCGAGGGCGAAACCGTGTTCCTCTCCTACCCGCGCGAGTCGTAACACGCGCACCCCATGTGACCCCCGCCAGGGGCGGGACTCGCCTTTTGTCTCCCCGAACCGGGATGATGGAAAAGGCGGGTTCCCGCGCCGCGGGGGTTTTGGAGGTTCCACGCCCCCACCGCATTGATCCCGACCGGTGCCTGGATCCACCCCCGCGAACCAGCACCCCCCCAACCACAGACCTACAGGAGAAGCACCGCCCATGTACCCGGCCGATTACGGATTGCTGACCCCGGCCTGGGCGGCGACGCCCGTGGCGGACACCGCCTCGGATGCCGCCTTTGCCCAGGGAATGCTCGAGGTGGAGGCCGCCTGGGTCAAGGTCCAGGCCGACGCCGGACTGTGCACCGACGCGGACGCCCGGGCCGTCGCAGCCATCGCCAAGGTCGAGCTCTACGACCTGGCGGCCCTGGCCGCTGCGGGCCCGGACGGCGCCAACGCGCTGATCCCGCTGCTGGGCATGATGCGCGTCCAGCTCGCCGACACCGGCGCCCCGGCGACCGCCGCGACCGCCCTGCACCGCGGTGCCACGAGCCAGGACGTGATCGACAGCGCCCTGATGCTCATCGCTTCCCGGTCCATCGCACGGATCCGCACCGACCTGCTCGCCGCCGGGCAGTCGCTGTCCGCGCTTGCCGCCGAACACGCCTCGACCCTGTGCGTGGCGCGCTCGCTGACCCAGCACGCGCTGCCCACCGTCTTCGGGCTGCGCGCCGCCAACTGGCTCGCCTCCCTCACCGCCGCCGGGCGCCAGCTCGACGCGATCGCCGCTTCCCTGCCGCTGCAATGGGGAGGCGCCGTGGGCACCCTGGCCTCGCTGCACCAGCGGCTCGGCTCCGCGCTGCCGTACAAGTCGCAGCAGCGCCTGGCCGAACGCGCACACGAGCTCACCGCCGCCCTGGCCGCCGAACTTTCCCTCACCGCTCCGATCGCCCCCTGGCACACCGTGCGCCAACCCGTGCTGGGGCTCGGCTCCGCGCTGGGTTCCGTCATCGCGGCGGCCGGGACCTTCGGCGCGGACGTGCTCACCGCGTCGCGTCCGGAAATCGGAGAGCTGTCCGAACCGCGCGAGGCCGGCAAGGGCGGCTCCTCGGCCATGCCGCAAAAGCAGAACCCGGTGCATTCGGTGCTGCTGCGCAATGCCGCACTCTCCGCACCCGCCCACGTTGCCACGCTCTACACCGCCGCGGGCACCGCCGTGGACGAACGCCCCGACGGCGGCTGGCACGCCGAATGGGCTTCGGTGCGCGAACTGGTCCGCCTGGCCGGGGGCGCCGCACACCACGCAGCCGTCCTGGCCGCGGGCTTGGGCGTTCACCCGGGCGCCATGGCCCGGAACATGGCACTGTCCGGGGACCTGTTGGTCTCCGAACGTGTCTCTTCCGTCGTCGCACCCCTGGTGGCCGGCGGCAAGGCGGCGGTGCAGGAACTGGTCCTCGAGTCCCTGCGCACGTCCACCCCGTTGCGTACCCTGTTGCAGGGGGTTTTGCCCTCCGACATGGACAACCAGTTGTTCCTCGATGACCTGCTGGACCCGGCCGGCTACCTGGGTTCGGCCACCGACTTCATCACCCGCATCCGCGAAGACTTCACAGATTGGAAGGACTCATGAGCATTCCCACCCTGACCCCGTCCCTGCTGCATGCCGCAGCCGACCTCCCCACCCTGGTGCTGGGCCCGTCGCTGGGCACCGGCTCGCTGGCCCTGTGGGGACCGGCCGTGCCGTTCCTCAAGGAGCACTTCCAGCTGGTGGCCTGGGACCTGCCCGGCCACGGCGAATCCGCACCCTCCACCGAGGAATTCTCCATGGCCGAGCTGGCCGCCGGGGTCATCAAGATGATCGAGGCGCTGGAGACCGAGAAGGCCATCACCGCGGCCGCACCGCTGTTCTACGCCGGCGTTTCCGTGGGCGGGGCCATCGCCCTGCAGCTGGCCAACGACTTCCCCGGCGCCTTCGCCGGGCTCTCGGTCATCTGCTCGGCAGCCAAGATCGGCACCCCGGAGGCCTGGAAGGAACGCGCCGAGCTCGTGGCCAAGGCCGGCACCCCGGTGGTCGTCACCGGATCGGCCGAGCGCTGGTTCGCCCCCGGCTTCATCGAGGCCAACCCGGTGGTGTCCACCGACCTTTTGCACAACCTGCAGGACGCGGACCGGTTCGCCTACGCCCACGTCTGCGGCGCCCTGGCCGGCTTCGACCTGCGCGAGGCACTGCCGTCCATGAAGGACCCGATCCTGGCCATCGCCGGCGCCCACGACGTGGTTTGCCCGCCGGCCGATGCCCAGTTCATTGCCGAGCACGCGCCGAACGCGCAGGCCGCCACGATCGACACCGTCGCGCACCTGGCCCCGGCCGAGGACCCGGAGGCGACCGCCGCGCTGCTTCTCGAGTTCTTCGCCTCGATCTCGCAGGAGAAAATCGCATGACCGACGCTTCCCGTCTCCCGGGCGACACCTACGACGCCGGGCTCGAGGTGCGCAAGCAGGTCCTCGGCACCGAACACGTTCAGCGTGCCACGGCGAACTCCACCGACTTCACCGACGAGTTCCAGGAAATGATCACCCGCTATGCCTGGGGCACCATCTGGACTCGCGACGGGTTGCCGCGCACCACGCGCAGCGCCATCACGCTGACCGCGCTGATCGCGGGCGGCTACTGGGAAGAGCTCGAGATGCACGTGCACGCGGCCCTGCGCAATGGCATGACCGCCGACGAGATCAAGGAAGTCTTCCTGCAGTCGGCCATCTACTGCGCGGTGCCGGCGGCCAACACCGCGTTCAAGATCGGCAAGGCAGTGCTGGCCGAATACGAAGCACAGGACGCCAAGTAGTCCCTAAGTCCAAGGCAATGCGCCGGGCCCGGTCGATTCACCGAATTGACCGGGCCCGGCTTGCTTTTAGGCCGAGGGCGCTTGGACGATATCATCGGCGTGTTCGCCGATCCAGGCGACCAACGGAAGCAGCCGTTGGACAAGTTCACCGCCAAGGGTCGTGAGGCTGTAGTCGACCCGCGGCGGGATCACCGGCTGCGCGTCGCGATGGACGAACCCGTCCGCCTCAAGTGTCTTCAGGGTCTGGGCCAGCATTTTTTCGCTGATGCCCTCGGCGCGGCGGCGCAGTTCGCTCCAGCGTTGCGGGCCGCGCGCCAAGGCCACGAGAATGAGCACGCCCCATTTACTGGTGACGTGGTCAAGGACCGTCCGGCTCGGGCACCCGGCCTGGAATACCATGGCGGATGCGGGGACGGCCGGTGGTTGGAGGCTGCTGGTTGCCGACATGCAAGCACCTTACCTTAAAGTGCGTACTCTCTTTTGGGAAGTATTCTTCCGGATGCGCGGTTGTGAGTGAAGACAGTCATTTCTTCCGCGAAGGGAAACCCCATGACCATCCTCGTCACCGGCGCCACCGGCAAGCTCGGCCGCCTCGTAGTTGAAGCGCTCCTCGAGCGCAATGTTCCTGCCGAACAGATTGTGGCAGGAGGCAGGAACACGGCAAAGCTCGCCGACCTTGCACGGCTGGGGGTCCAGGTCCGCGCCATGGATTACTCCGACCCGGCTTCGCTGCGCGAGGCATTTGCCGGCGTCGAAAAGGTCCTGCTGGTCTCGGGCAACGAGCCGGGCCCCCGCGTGGCCCAGCACCTCGATGTCATCGAGACGGCCAAGGATGCAGGCGTCCAGCTCCTGGCATACACCAGCATCCCCAACGCCGACACCACCACCATGGCCCTGGCCGCCGACCACCAGGAAACCGAGCGGGCGCTGCGCAACTCCGGGCTCCCCTACGTTCTGCTGCGCAACGGCTGGTATCTGGAGAACTACACCGAACAGCTGGGAGGAATCCTGCAGCACGGCTCGGTTTTCGGCAGCGCGGGCGACGGCCGGCTCAACGGCGCGACCCGCGCCGACCTCGCACAGGCCGCCGCGGCCGTCCTTCTGGCCGAGGACCAGGCGGGCCTGGTCTACGAACTGGGCGGAGAAGAATCCTTCACCCTCGAGGACCTGGCACGCGAGGTCAGCACCGCCACGGGCCAGGCGGTGACCTACCAGGACCTGCCGGAGGAAGACTTCTCCCACCTGCTCGTGGGCGCCGGGGTTCCCGGCGACTTCGCGAGGATCCTGGCCGACAGCGACCGGGGCATCGCCCGCGGTGAACTGCTCGTCGACGGCAACGCCCTGGCAACGCTGCTTGGCCGCCCCGCCACGACACTGGGCGAAGCCGTGCGGGCCGCCGCCGGTGAATTGGCCACCCAGCGGGCCTGACCGGACACGGACACCAAACGGCGGGTCGACACGCCCCTCCACCTCAAGTACGCTCCAAATATGCCAACCCCCTTGTCTTCCCGAAAGCAGCCCCGCCCACCCGGGCGGGGCAAGATCCGGGAAGGAACATCAAATGGCTCATTCGCCTCACCGTCGCAATCGGGGCTGCGCTCTGTGCAAGCCGCACCAATGGCGCGGCCAGGGCAAGGCCCGCAAGTCCCCCTGGCGCGTCAACCGCGCAATCGGACGCAAACGCCGCTGGGACCGCCGCGTCAGCGATGACTAACTGCTGAAGGCCCGGGCCAAACGGCCGGCACGGCTCCCCGCGGGGGATGCAGTGCCGGCCGGGCTCGGGCTCTTGGTCAGGAACGCCCGGCCGCACGCGACCAGACGGCGTCCTCCGAATCCGCATCTTTACGCATCCACGCCTCGGAATCGCCCTCAAGCTGTACCGCTGCGGCGAACCAACAGGTATCCCCCGCCATGTGTCGGCCAACCGTCATGTGTTGGCCATGGCTCCACCGTACGTGGCCCAGCTCCTATGATGAAGCCATGCGCATAGCCGTCCTCGATGACTACCAAGACGTTGCCCGTTCCCTGGCGGACTGGGAGTCGCTGCCCGGCGACGCCGTCTTCTTCACCGCGTTCCTCGGGCACGACGACGATGCCGTCACCGCCGCCCTGCGGGACTTCGAGGTGGTGGTGGCCATGCGCGAGCGCACGCCATTCACCGCCGCGCGGTTGGCCGAGCTGCCGAACCTCAAGCTGCTTGTCACCACCGGCATGCGCAACGCCTCCATCGACCTGGACGCGGCGCGGGACCTCGGCATCACGGTGTGCGGAACCGCCGGCAGCGCGACGGCCGCGGTGGAACACGCCTGGGCGCTGATCCTGGCCGCCGCCCGCCGCCTGGATGTGGAGCTTTTCTCCACCGATCGCCCGCGTGCCGCCGGCCGGCCCTGGCAGCAGACCCTGGGCACCGGGCTGTCCGGCAAGACCCTCGGGGTCTACGGCCTGGGCAAGCTGGGCGGCCAGGTCGCGCTGATCGGGAAGGCCTTCGGGATGCGGGTCATTGCGCACAGCCAGAACCTCACGGCCGCCCGGGCCGCCGAGGTCGGCGCCGAGCTCGTAGCAAAGGAAGAACTCCTGGCCCGCAGCGACGTGCTCACCATCCACCTCAAGCTCTCCGAGCGCACCACCGGGGTCGTCGGAGCGGAGGAACTGGCACGCATGAAACACGGCTCGATCCTCGTCAACACCTCGCGCAGCGCGATCGTCGACACCGAGGCGCTGATCGAGGCCCTGGATTCAGGCACCCCGGCGCTGGCCGCCCTCGACGTGTTCGACGTCGAACCGCTGCCCAGGGGCCACCGGCTGCTGGACGCTCCCGGGGTGATCGCCACCCCGCACCTGGGCTACGTGACCGAAGACCAGTTCAGGATCTTCTACACCGGCGCGGTGGAGGACATCTCGGCCTGGGCGGCCGGAACACCGGTCAATATGCTGGCCTGACCTGCTCCGCCCTCAGTAATCCAGCGGTTCGGTGCCCAACAAGGCGTCTTTCACGGCGGCCGTGCGGCGGCGCAGCGCCTCGGCCACCGCCGCGACGGCGGGCTGGCGCAGCGAGTCCGGCCGCAGCACCATCCAGTACGGCAGGCGCTCGGCGAAGTCCTCGGGCAGCAGCCGCACCAAATCCGGGTGGCGGCCGGCCATGAAGCAGGGCAGGAAGCCGATCCCGGCGCCGGCACGAGTCGCCTCGACATGGACGAAGACGTTGGTGGAACTGAGCGAATCCAGCATCCCGGGAACCAGCCGCCGCGGGGCATCCAGGTCGTCGACCTGCAGCATCGAATCGACAAAGTACACCAGCCGGTGCTCGCTCAGTTCCTTGATGCCGGCGGGCGTGCCGAACTCTTGAAGGTAGCGACGCGAGGCGTACATCCCCAGCGTGTAGTCTCCGAGCCGGATGGCCTCGGCCCGGTGGACCTGGGGCTCGCCGACCACCACTTCCAGGTCCAGCCCGGAGCGGTGCTGCAGCGCCCGGCGGGTGACGTTGACGATCTCCACGCTGAGCCGGGGGTGTTTGCGCCGCAGCTGGGCAACGGCCGGCGCGATGATGAATGCGCTGAAGCCGTCCGTGGCGGAAATGCGCACGACGCCGGCAATCGCATCCGCTTCCTCCTCGCCTGCATGAATGGTGGCCATCGCGGTTTCCACGTCCTCGGCTGCCCGCACGGCCTTCCGGCCCAGGTCCGTCAGCTCCCAACCACCCATCGTGCGGGCCAGCGTCCGGCCTCCAAGGCCCTTCTCCAACGCGGCGATCCGGCGCGACACGGTGGTGTGGTTCAAGCCCAGGGACTCGGCCGCCGTCGTGAATCGTCCGGTGCGCGACACCGCGAGCAGGACCAGCAGGTCATCGGGGTTCGGGGCCGCGGCGCCGGGAAGCTTGAAGTTCATATCTGCAATTGTGCACCCGATCACTGCGTAACTGGTCATTGATGCACACCAATGGCCGCACCCATACTGGGTGGAGCCTTCCTGTGCGCTGGAACACAGGACCACCGCAACGCCGATGTCAACGCCGACACCCGCAGAACACAAGGAGTGCGCCCATGAGCGTCAACAAGCCGACAGACGTCCCGGACAGGAAGCAGACCAACGTCCCGGAGACGGAGAAATCGGGACTGAAAAAGATCGTGGCCGCCTCGATGGTGGGCACCGTCGTGGAGTGGTACGAGTTCTTCCTCTACGCCACCGCCGCCTCGCTGGTCTTCGGCAAGTTCTTCTTCCCCAACGCGGACTCGGAGCTGGACGGCATCATCGCCGCGTTCCTGACCTACGCGGTGGGCTTCATCGCCCGTCCGCTGGGCGGAATCGTGTTCGGCCAGATCGGCGACAAGCTCGGGCGCAAGCACACGCTGCAGGTCACCATCATCATGGTCGGCGTGGCAACGTTCCTGATGGGCTGCCTGCCCGGCTTCAACTCCATCGGCTACTGGGCACCGGCGCTGCTGGTGATCCTGCGCTTCGTCCAGGGCTTCGCCGTGGGCGGCGAGTGGGGCGGGGCCGTCCTGCTGGTGGCCGAGCACAGCCCCAACCAATCGCGCGGCTTCTGGTCCAGCTGGCCGCAGGCCGCCGTTCCGGTGGGCAACCTGCTGGCCACCCTGGTGCTCCTGGGCATGAGCTGGATCCTCCCGTCGGACCAGTTCCTGTCCTGGGGCTGGCGCGTGGCCTTCTGGGTGTCCGCGTTCATCGTCATCATCGGCTACTACATCCGCACCCACGTGTCCGAGGCACCGATCTTCCTGGAGGCCCGCGCCCAGGTGGAAGCCGACAAGGCCGTCAGCTACGGCGTGCTGGAGGTTGTGCGCAAATACCCCAAGGGCATCCTCGGCGCCATGGGCCTGCGCTTTGCCGAGAACATCCTCTACTACATCATCGTGTCCTTCACCATCGTCTACCTGAAGACCGTGCACGCCTACGACACGAGCCAGCTGCTGCTGGCCCTGCTGGTGGCCCACGTCATCCACTTCCTCGTGATCCCGCAGGTCGGCCGGCTCTCGGATGCCTTCGGCCGCAAGCCGGTCTACCTGGCCGGTGCGGTGCTCGGCGCCGGCTGGGCGTTCCTCGCCTTCCCGATGTTCGACACCCGCAACCCGCTCATGATCATCATTGCCGTCACCATCGGACTGTGCTTCCACGCCCTGATGTATGCGGGCCAGCCGGCCATCATGGCCGAAATGTTCCCCACCCGCATGCGCTACTCCGGCGTCTCCCTGGGCTACCAGGTCACCTCGATCGTGGCGGGCTCGATGGCGCCGATCATCGCGACCGCGTTGCTGAAGGACTTCGGCTCCTGGCTGCCGGTGGCCATCTACGTGGCGGCGGCCTGCGCCATCACGGCCGTCGCGGTCATCACGCTGAAGGAAACCCGGGGCGCGTCCCTGCACGACATCGACGACGCCGACGCCCGCAAGCACGGGCTGAACACCGCCCGGGTCGGCAACTGAGCGCCTCCACGCCGGCAACACGCATCAACCACGCTCCACACAAGGGAAGATTCATGACCCACCAGGAAACCTCACGGACGAACGCGCCTGCCCTCCAGCCACTGTCGGGCAGGCGGGCGCTGGTCACCGGCGGCGCCAGCGGGATCGGCTTGGCCGTCGTGCGCGCGTTGGCCGCCCGCGGCGCCCACGTCGTCGTCGCGGACAGGGACCGGGAAGGAGCCGAGGCGGCGGCGGAGGAGGTCGGCGGCTCAAGCTGGGTGGTCGACCTGCTGGACCCGGTCGCGGTCGCCGACGACAAGCTGGCGGAAGCCCTCGACGGGGTGGACATCCTGGTCAACAATGCCGGGATCCAACACATCAGCCCCATCCAGGACTTTGACCCGGCGGCCTTCCGCCGGATCATGACCCTGATGTTGGAGGTCCCGTTTCTGCTGATCCGGGCGGCACTGCCGAAGATGTATGCGCAGGGATTCGGCCGGATCATCAATGTGTCCTCGGTGCACGGGTTGCGCGCTTCCCCGTTCAAGTCCGCCTACGTCACGGCCAAGCACGGGCTCGAGGGTCTGTCCAAGGCCACCGCGCTCGAGGGCGGCGAGCACGGGGTGACCAGCAATTGCGTCAACCCCGGCTACGTCCGGACCCCGCTGGTGGAGAAGCAAATCTCGGACCAGGCCCGGGTCCACGGCATTCCCGAGGCCGAGGTGCTGGCCAAGATCATGCTGACCGAGAGCGCCGTCAAGCGACTGGTCGAGCCGGAGGAGGTTGCTTCGCTGGTGGCCTGGTTGGCCGGTGACGACGCGTCCATGGTGACGGGCGCCAGCTACACCATGGATGGCGGCTGGTCGGCGCGTTAGCTTTCGCCTTCCGCCCCGCAGCAACGAAACCGTCCCCGGGCGGGCGCATCAAGCGCTCGCCCGGGGACGGTTTGGCGTACGGCAGGCTCAGCCCCGGGGCTGCTCGATCTGCCCAAAGAGCGAGAGCCGGATCCTGCGCGCTTCGGTCATATGCCGACGCATGGCCTCCTGCGCCGCGGCGCCGTCGCGCTCCCGGATGAGCCGCACCATTTCTGCATGCTCCTCCAGGGATTCCGCCCAACGGGAGCCGACCGACAGCGTCGATGAGGGCGCATGGATCTGGTGGGTCGACAGGCGGTCCAGCAGGTCCTTCAGGATCGGGTTGTGCGCCGCCGTCCAGAGCGCGGAGTGGAACTCGATGTTGGTCCGCAGGCGTGTCTGGTCGTCGGGATCCGGTAATGCCCTGTCGCGTTCCAGCAGGCCTTCAAGGCGGATCAGGTCCATCTCGGTCCGCGTGGCGGCCGCCTCCAGGGCGGCCTGGCCTTCCAGCAAGATCCTCAGGTCGTAGACCTGCATGAGCTGTTCCGGGTCGATGTTCCGCACCTGGAGCCCGCGGGCCCCGCGTTCGAGCAACCCCTCCTGCGCCAGCCGGCCCAGCGCCTCGCGCACCGGGGTGCGGGAGACGCCGAAGCGGCCTGCCAGGGCAACTTCCTTGAACGCGGTGCCGGGACGGTGGGAGCCGTGCAAAATTTCGGCACGCAGTTCGGCATGGATCGTCTCCGAGTCCATCTTTGCCGCCATCTTCTTCCACCTCCGCCCCGTGTGAAGGGGCTACGTCGTAATTTCTTGCCTAGGCCAGCGTACCGGCACGGCGCCCGAACACGACGCCGGCGGCAAGCCCGGAACCGCCCGGGTAGTTCGCGGAGAAGAGGCCGCCGAGCATTTCGCCGCAGACGTACAGCCCGTCGAAGTGCTCGCCGTCCTCGTTCAGCACGCGGCCGTGGGTGTCGGACTTCAGGCCGCCGAAGGTGAAGGTGATGCCACAGGTGACCGGGTAGGCATAGAACGGGCCGGTCTCCAGAGGCATGGCCCAGTTGCTCTTCGGCGGGGTCACCTTGGCTGCGCGGCCATCGAGCACGTTCGGGTCGTATGCGATCGAGGTGTCGATGGAGCCATTGAAATCGCTGACGGTCTTGGACAGCGCCGCGGCGTCCACGCCGATCTTCTCAGCCAGTTCCTCGATGGTGTCGGCGATGACCTCGGAGATGCCCGGCATCTCGTACTCTTCGGCACGCAGCATCGGACGCAGCGAGGCGTCGAAGACCTGGTAGGCGACGGAATCCGGCTGCTGCAGGATGACCCGTCCGTACTTGGCATAGGTGAGGTTGCGGAAGTCCGCGCCCTCGTCCAGGAAGCGCTCGCCGCGGTTGTTCACGATGATGCCCAGCGGGTAGCTCTGGCGGGTCAGCCGGTTGGTCAGCTCGCGGTTGGATTCGTTGATGGCGGGGTCTGCATCCCACTGCACGGAGTGGCAGGTTCCCCAGTCCCCGCCCTTGGCCGCGCCGGCGGCCAGGCCGGCGGTGATCATCTCGCCGTGGTTGAAGGCGGTGCCGCGGATCCTGGCGTTCTCCCAGCCCTCGCCGAGGTGCTTGCGTCGCAGTTCCGGGTTCGATTCGAAGCCGCCGGCGCCCAGGACCACGGATTCGGCACGCAGCTCCTGCACGATTCCGTCTTCGCCGCGGACCTTGACGCCCTTGGCAACGCCGTCCTCGATGATCAGGTCGAAGACGTCCTGCCCGTAACGGACGTCGGTGCCGAGCTTGGCCGCTACGGCGACGTGGTCGTGCATCAGGCCCTCGCCGCCGCCGACGTTTCCGACATGCAGACCGCCCCAGAAGAGGTAGCTGCCGTCCTCGCGCTCGTAGGCCTGGCGCTCGTACATCAGGCGGTACTTCAACCCCAGGCCCTGGAGCCAGCGCAGGCCCGGTGCGGCCTCGGTGACCAGCACCTCGGTCAGTTCCGGGTCGTTGCGTCCCTCGGTGACCTTCTTGAGGTCGGCCGCGTAGTCGGCGGCAGAGTACGGCGGGACAACGCTAACGGCGTGGCGCTCGTCGGCTTCGATGAAGTCGCTCAGGTCCTCGAGCCCGTCGTGTGCGATGCGGGTTGCGCCCGCGGTGTAGTAGCTGTTGCCGCCGAAATGCTCCTGTGGCGCCTTCTCCAGCAGCAGGACCTTGCGCCCGCGCTCCGCCGCGGCGTGCGCCGCGGTGAAGGCCGCGTTGCCCCCGCCCACGACGATGACGTCTGCCGCGAGTTCGTTGCCTGCTTCGTTTTCCGTGCTGCCCATGATCGAGCCTCCTTGTCCGCGGCCCCCGTCCGGAGCCTTCTGGATACGAGTGTATACACAAATATACAAAGAGCGCCAGAGGGTGTCGATCCTTGGTCGGTGGAGCGGGGCTCTGCCCGGCTATTGGCCTGTCCAGCGGTAGCGGTGTTCCGGGCGGCCGGGTGCGCCGTACTTGGGCCGCAGTTCCGACAGCCCGCGCCCGGCCATCATCTCCAGGTACCTGCGGGCACTCACCCGCGAGATGCCGCAGCATTCGGAGACTTCGCTGGCCGACAGGTCGCCGGGGCCACCCGGCTGCGCCGCTTCGCGCAGCGCCCGACCCACCAATTGCACGGTGGGCTGGGAGAATCCCTTGGGCAGCGGGGAGTTGAGCGCTGCTGCGCTGGGCACAGCCCGCCTGTCCTCACGTTTTTCCGGGTCCCCGGCCCGGAACATGGAGTCGATGTCTCCTTGGGCCAAGGTCGGTCCCGCCTGGGTCACCGCTTCGGTCCTGGATTCCCGAAACGCTTCGAGCCGACGGTTGAAGTCTGTCACGGTAAAGGGCTTGACCAGGTAGTCGTCAACGCCGCGGCCAACGGCGAAGCGCACAGTGTTGCGCTCGGACGCGGCGGTGATCATGATGACGCCCGTATCGTGGCCACTGCCGCGCAGATCCTCCAGCACCTGAAGGCCATCCATGTCGGGCAGGTGCACATCGAGAAGCACCAGATCAACATCACTTTCTTCGAGGAAAGCCAGCACGGGGCCGCCACGCTCCAGCACACCGGCCACCTCGAAACCCTCCAACGCATCCACATAGCGGGCATGGAGGCGCGCAATATCCGGATCATCGTCGACGATCAGTGTCCTGATCATTCCCGTTCCCCCATCTCGCTTCCCGGCAACGTCCCCGGTGCCGTCCGATTCCATTCGACCGTCATCATGGCCCCGCCCAGTTCCCCGGTTCCCACCGACACCGAACCGGCACGGCGCCGGATCACCCGATCCACAAGCGCCAGGCCGATGCCGCGCCCGGCGCCGGTACCGGCCTTGCTGCTCACCCCGCGGCGAAAGATCCCCTCCACCTCGCTCGGCGCAATGCCCGGTCCGCTGTCTTCCACGCAGATACCCAGGCGTTCGGACCCGGCCTTCACCTGCAGCCGCACCGTTCCCCCGTCACCGGCGGCCTCGATCGCGTTGCTGAGCAGGTTTCCCACCACGGTCAGGACATCCTCGTCCGCACGCCAACCCGGCTCGATTTGGGATTCCGGATCCACCAGCAGCCGCACTCCCGCTTCGCGCGCGCCTGCCGCATTGGCGCCCACGAGCCCCGAGAGCGCCGGGTCCTTCAGGATGCCTGCGTCGGCCCCAAGCGCAGAGCCGCTGATCCGCTGCAGGTACGCGGCCGCCTCCCCCGGCTCGCCAAACGACAGGTAGCCCGAGAGCACGTGCAACCTGTTCGCGAACTCATGGGCCTGCGAACCCAAGGCGTCGGCCAGGCTTCTCTGTCCCTTCAATTCACGCAGCGTTTCCTCCAGCTCGGTACGGTCCTGCAGCGTCAACGTCCGACCCAGAGACTTGCCGTTGGCCAGCGCCTCGCGACGGGTTGCCACCAGGATGCGCTCCCCCGACAGGACGTACTTCGTTTCCTCGGCACCCGGGTCTTCGCTGCCGAGCTGGGCACTGACCGTAGGATCGAGAACATCCGATGCCCGCGACCCCACGACGTCGCCGCTCAATCCGAGCAGGCGCCGCGCCTCGTCGTTGACCAAGGTCAGTCGACCTTCGGAATCGACACCCACGACGCCGTCATGCACGCTGAACAGCAAAGCCTGTTGCGACTGCAGCAGACCAGCGACGGCCTCCGGCTCCACGCCATAGATCCGTCGGCGGACCATGCGCGCGGCCAGCGCCGAAGCAATCGTTCCAAGCGCCGCGGCTCCCATGATCCAAGGTGCCACCGTCCCCACGATTTCGAGCAGTTCCCCGCGAATCTCGCTCTGCAGGATGCCCACCGACACGGTCCCGACGATTTCCCCGTTGAACCGCACTGGTTCCTTGGCCCTGAGTGTCACGCCTTGCGGGCCGACCTCCGTGCCGCGAAAGGACTCCCCTTCGCGCACCGGCTCGTGATCCGACGAGACGGGTTCGCCGATGCGCTCCGGATCCGGGTGAGCCACGCGGATTCCCGCCATGTCCGCGACCGTCACATACTGGACCCCGGAAACAGCGGTCGCGAGATGGGCGATCGGCGCAATCACGGCCGAAGCCCCGGGTTTACCCAGTTCCGACCGTACCGACTCATGGGCCGCCATCTGAACGGCCACGGTATGGACCCGGTCGAAAGCGACCTGCTGGGTTCGATGGTCCTCGAAGACCAGGACAACGATGGACACCGCGCCGATCAGGCCGAGCACGATGCCCAGCTGCAACGCCAGGAGTTGCGCCCGGCGGCGGTGTTTCGACAAGGAACGCACGTGGCTCCGGGCCCCTTTCACATTTCGTTGACTTTGTTTTCTTTACTGTTCTTATGAACTAAAGCACATTTTTGCTGTGCCTTAGATCACTTCTCTGGCACCTTGGTGGTCGAGGGACCTGCCGATGACACCCGGTCCACCACCCATGAGATTACGGATGAAAATGAGCAAGAGCATAATCAAGAAGACCCTATACGGCACCGTCGTCGCCGTTGTGGCAGGTCTGGCACTGGTCAATGCGGCTGCCAGCGGGGGTGAGTCGACCGCGCGGTCAAAGCTCGTCCTCATGGCACCCGCAGCACCCGGCGGCGGATGGGACGGGTTCGCCCGCGAGTCGCAGCAGGCACTGAAGTCCGGCGGCGTGGTCAACAACGCGCAGGTGGTCAACGTGCCCGGCGCCGGCGGGACCATCGGCCTGAGCCAGTTCGTGCAGATGACGGGCCGCCACGACATGCTGATGGTCACCGGCGGCGTCATGGTCGGCGCCATCGAGCTCTCTGACTCCGAGTCCACCTTCGACGACATCGTGCCCATTGCCCGGCTTGCAGATGACTTCGCCGTGTTGGTGGTGCCGGCCAAGTCGGAGTTCAAGACCTTGGATGACTTCGTCAAGCGATGGAAGGACAATCCCGGCGGAACCTCGATCTCCGGCGGTTCGCTGGGTTCCATCGACCACCTGCTGACCGGCTTGGTGGCACAGAAGGTCGGCATCGATCCGATCGAGACCAACTACATCGCCTACTCCGGCGGCGGCGAGGCGCTGACCTCGATGCTCTCCGGAACGACCGTCGGTGGAATGTCGGGCTACAACGAGGTAGCCGATCAAATCGAATCGGGCAGCCTGCGCGCCTTGGCGATTTCCTCGGAAGAGCGTCTCCCCGGAGTCGATATCCCCACCTTCAAGGAACAGGGCGTTGACGCCTCGATGGCCAACTGGCGCGGCGTCGCCGCGGCTCCGGGGATCACCGAGGAGCAAAAACAGGAATTCGTGGACATCGTTTCCGAATACCGCCAGACCGAACACTGGCAGGGAGCGCTGGAACGCAACAGCTGGACGGACAGCTTCATGACCGGTGCGGAATTTGAAGAATTCATTGACTCCGAGGTCGCCGTGACCAAGGACATCGTGGAAGGGCTGGGACTGTGAAGACGATAGAGGAATCCCCCGCAACCGTGCGCACGGCAGATGACTACCCGGTACGCATCACCGGCTTCTGGTCGGGACGCAGCGAGCTGATCGTCCCGGCACTGGTCTTCGCCCTGGCCGGCTTCCTCTCCTACGGGACTGCGACCATGCAGGTGATGGGCACCAGCGTTCCGGGCCCGCAGTTCTTTCCCACCATCGTCTGTGTGCTGCTGTTCGTGGTGGCCGCCATCCACACGGTGCAGATCCTGCGCACGCGCCGTTTCCCCCATGCGGACAGCGAAGGGCAGAACCCCGACTTTTCCACGGACATGCTCGGCGATCTGGCCGACACCGAGCGCAATTCCATCTATGGGCCAAGCACGCTGCCTTCGGCCACAGGCAAACGCAAGACTTACTCGGATTGGAAGACGCTCGGAATGGTCATCGGAGCAGTGGCTGCGTTCATCGTGGCGCTGCCCGTCCTGGGCTGGATACTGAGTGCTGCTGGCCTGTTCTGGGTCGTGTGCCGCGCTTTGGGAAGCCGACGCCCATTGTTCGACCTCAGCGTCTCCATCCTGTTTTCCTCGGTCATCCAGCTGGCCTTCAATGCCGGACTCGGCCTCAACCTGCCCTCCGGCTTCCTGGAAGGACTGATCTGACATGGAATCATTAACCCTGCTCATGGAGGGCTTCGCGCAGGCCTTGACTCCCATGAACCTTTTGTGGGTGGTCATCGGTGCCGTCCTCGGAACCGCCGTGGGCGTGCTGCCCGGACTCGGTTCGGCAATGGCCGTCGCGCTTCTGCTTCCCATTACCTTTTCGCTTGATCCGACCGCGGCATTCATCATGTTCGCCGGGGTTTACTTCGGCGGCCTCTTCGGGGATTCAACCTCCGGGATCCTGCTCAATACGCCAGGCAATTCATCTGCCATCGCTTCCACCTTCGAGGGCCACCGCATGGCACTTGACGGCAGGGCAGCGAAGGCACTGGCCACCGCTGCCATGGGAGCCTTCATCGGCGGTCTCATTGCGACGACCGTGGTCGTATTCTTCGCCCCGGTGCTCGTGAAGATGGCAACGGCATTCGGCCCCGCCGAATACTTCGCCCTGGCGGTCTTCGCTTTCCTCGCGATTTCCTCGGTGGTCTCCGATTCCGTGGTCAAGGGCCTGATGGCCTTGGGACTGGGTCTGGTCCTGGCCCTGGTCGGCGTGGACGGGCCGTCCGGAACGCCCCGATTCACCCTCGGTATGCCGCAGCTCTTCGACGGCATGTCCATCGTCGTGATCACCGTTGGGCTGTTGGCACTGGGTGAAGTCTTGCATATTGCCTCACGTATCCACCGCGACGAGACGGCCGTCCGAGTCGAATCCAAGGGCCGGCCGCGGCTTGAGATGCGCGACATCCGCAGGGCGATGCCAGCCTGGTTGCGTGGCACGGCATTCGGCGTTCCCTTCGGCGTCATTCCCGCCGGCGGTTCCGAGGTACCCACGTTCCTGGCCTACGGCACGGAAAAGAGGCTCGCTGCCCGCAACGGAGACACCGATTTTGGTACCACCGGGTCGATCCGTGGCGTCGCCGCCCCGGAAGCCGCGGCAAATGCCACGGCTGGCACCGCCATGGGAGCGCTTCTCGCTCTCGGCCTGCCCACCTCGGCAACCGCTGCCATCATGTTGGCTGCCTTCCAGCAGTATGGGATGCAGCCGGGCCCGTTGCTGTTCGAACGCAGCGGTCCGATGGTCTGGACTTTGCTTGCGTCGCTGTTCATTGGCCTGGTTGTCCTGCTGGTCTTGAACATGCAGTTCGCCGTGCTCTGGGCCAAGCTGCTGCTCATCCCCCGGCACTACCTCTACGCGGGCATCGCGGTGCTCTCGGTACTGGGCGTCTACGCGATCAGTTCCTCGATCGTCGACCTGTGGATCCTGCTGGGCGTGGGCCTGTTGGGCTTCCTGATGCGCCGCTACAAGTTCCCGCTCGCCCCGGTACTGATCGCGGTCATCCTCGGTCCCCTGGCCGAAACGGAACTGCGACGCGCACTGACGGTCTCGGAAGGCGACCTGTCGATCCTCATCGACAGCCCGGTCACCATGGTGCTGTACGGGCTGTTGGCCATTACCCTGGTGATCACCGGTATCCAGCACCTGCGCCACGGCAAGGCGGCACGGAGCCAGGCGACCACATTCGACGCCGATAAGCTCAGCGTCTAGGCATTCGGGGTCCCTGGACCCGAACCACCGTCCAAGGGGGTGAAGGTCGACACGGTTTGACCGTGTCAACCTTCACCCCCTTTTTACGTTGCGCTGGAAGCGACCCCTCGCTGCGGGACGGATCGTCAGTTGGTCCGGTTTAGAACGGGTAGGGAGCGATCTCCGGGCGCATGGTCAGCCACTGGGTCTCGGTGAAAGCCTCCATGTTGGCCGCCGGCCCGCCAATGCGCCCGCCGTTGCCCGAATCCTTGACCCCGCCGAACGGCGAGTTGGCCTCGTCGGAGACGGTCTGCTCGTTGATGTGCACCTTGCCGGATTCGACCCGGTCGGCGATCTTCATGGCCATTCCCACGTCCCCGAGGATGGCCAGGGAAAGACCGTAACTCGATGCATTGGCCATCTCGACAGCTTCGTCGATGGTGGAGAAGCTGCGCACCGGAGCTACTGGTCCGAAGATCTCCTCCTTCCAGGCATCGTGGTCCGGGTCCAGGTCGGCCAGGACGGTGGGCGGGTAGAACCATCCCTCGCCGCGCTGGCCGCCGGCGGCCAGCCGGGCGCCGCCGGCAACGGCGGACTGCACCATGGAATCAATCCGCTCCAGCTGCCGGCCGTCGATGATCGGCCCGATCGCCACGGTTCCGGACTTCGGATCTCCCATAGGCAGGTTCTGCGCCTTTTCGGCCAGCGCCGCCACGTATTCCTCGTAGATGTCCTGGTGCACAATGTGCCGGCCGGTGGCCATGCAGATCTGGCCCTGGTGCATGAAGGAGCCAAATGCCGCAGCGGACGCCGCCTTGGCCAAGTCGGCACCGGGAAGCACGATCATGGCGCTGTTGCCGCCCAGTTCGAGGTGGGCGCGCTTGAGCAGCCGCGCGGCGCTCTCACCGATCTTGCGACCGGCGGCGGTCGACCCGGTGAAAGCGATGACGCGCACCTCCGGGGCCTCGACCACGGCGGCCCCGACGTCCGCGCCGCCGGGAAGCAGGTGCAACAGTCCCTCGGGCAGCCCTGCTTCCTCGAAGATCCGCATGATGGCCACACCCGCGCAGACCGAGGTGCGCGGATCGGGCTTGAGCAGCACCGCGTTGCCCAGGGCCAGGGCCGGGGCAACGGCACGAATGCCCAGGATCAGCGGGAAGTTGAACGGGGCAATCACGCTAACGACACCGACCGGGCGGCGCCGGGCGAAAGACCAGCGCTCCTCGTTGGTGGTGAGCACCTCGCCGGCCGGAAGCGAAGGCAATGCAGAGGCCTCGTAACACTCGTTGGCCGCGGTGTGCGTCTCGAGCGCCGCCTTGGCGGGAATGCCCCCGGATTCGCGCACCAGCCACTCATTGACCTCGTCCGCGTGCTCCTCCCAGAGCAGGCCGGCCCTACGCAGCACCGCGGCCCGTTCCTCCGGCTTCTTCGCGGCCCAGGCAACCTGTGCCTTGGCGGCCGCCGTGGCAGCACGCAAGACGTCGTCGGCGGAGGCCAATCCGAGGGTGCCCAGCACGTTTCCGGTGGCGGGCTCCACGACGTCCTGGGTGCCGGCGCCGCCGACCACCCAGCCGTTGACGTTGATCTTTGAGTTCCAGAGTGATTCTTCAAGCAGCGACACTTTGTGGTTCCTTATCTGGTGGACTGGTTTGCGGTGCATGGGCTTCGCAGGCGGGTTCCTTGGGACGGGGAGCTGGCGGTTCGTTGGTTGCCAGGTGATGAGAACATCCCGCAGGCGGTGACGGTTCATTTGTTGCCCCTCCAACCTGGTCCCCTCGTGCGACCTGCCCCCTATGCCCACGCTAGGCCGGAACCTGGCAACAGTCCAACGAATTTGCCTCCACGTGTCCATCGGGCTCGTCGATACCTCAAGGGCCCCGAGATGCTGGACCTCGGCCCCTGCTCGTCGAGAATTACGTGCCGCGCTTCCATGTGTTCACCAACGCCTGTCTGCCCGGGCGCAAGTTGGCGGCGGAGCTTTCCAGCGCCGAATCACTGGTCGATGAACACAACTCCCTGCAGTCGCCGAATGCCTTCCACCCGCAGCGGCACACGTCAAGGCGATCCAGACGCCCGAGGCCAAGCGCTGCCCAAACAGCTCCGGCCGCGATCTCCAGGTGATCCTGAAGGTAGCGGCCGGGGTCGGTTAAAGAGGTATGAAAATCAGTTTCCACGGTCGCCGGCTTGTAGCCGGGAGCGGGATGGAACGGCAGAATGGGCATATGCCCGCGACCGCATCGATCCACCGGTGGCAGACCCATCCGGTCACCCCGGACCGCTTCGAGGACTTCGCCGACGTCATCAATCCCACCCGACGGGACACGCATTGTTGGTGCCTCTCGCACCGCCTGCGGGTCAAGGACATCGAGGAGCTTGGCGGCGGCAGCCGCGAAAACGCCATGCGCAGACTCTGCGAGCGGGAGAACCCGCCCGGGGTGATCACCTACCGCGACGGCGAACCCGTCGGATGGTGCAGCATCGGGCCGCGCGCCGAGATCCCGCGCCTGACCGCCTCAAAACTCATTCGCCCCGTGGACGAGGTCCCGGTATGGTGCATCATCTGCGTGGTGGTGCGCAGCGGGCACCGCAGGCAGGGCGTCATCCGGCACCTGCTCGAGGGTGCCGTTGACTACGCGGCGTCCCGCGGGGCACCGGCCCTCGAGGCCCACCCCGTGGATCCGGTGGGGCGCATGGACACCACCATGGCCTTTGTCGGCACCCGGGCGATGTTCGAGCAGGCCGGGTTCAGGGTCATCGGCACCACCGACGCGGTGGCCAGCAGGATGCCGCGGCTGGTCATGCGCCGCGACCTCTGAGGCAGTACCCGGGAACACTCCAGGTTTAGGTGAGCGACCAGGAGCGCTTGGACAGGCCGAACCAGAAACCGTCGATGGCGGTCTTGGCCTCGATGCCGCCGGAGGCATATGCCGCGCCGAGTGCAACATAGAGCGGCGCCCAGTGCTCGGAGCGCGGGTGCGCCTCACGTGCGGCCGGTGCCTTGTGCAGGAAGTCGAGGATGGAATCCACGTCGCCGCGGGCCATGGCCTCTTCGGCCCAGTGGTCGAATTCGCTCGAGGCGGCCGGCGGGGCGACGTCCGGTCCGCCCGCCGGGTTGAACCAGCGCAGGTTGTGCGTGGTGAAGCCGGAACCGATGATCATGGTGCCGCGGTCGCGCAGCGGGGCCAATGACTGGCCGAGGGCGAAGAGGCCCTGCGGATCCAGCGTGGGCATAGACATCTGCACCACCGGGACATCGGCGCCGGGGAACATTTCCTTGAGCGGGACGTAGGCGCCGTGGTCCAGTCCGCGGGTCTCGTCGCGCTCCACGTGGTGGCCATGGTTGCCGGTCAGCCGGGCGACCTCGTCGGCCAGCTCCGGCGCCATCGGGGCGTCGTAGCGCACGTCGTAGTAGTGCTGCGGGAAGCCCCAGAAGTCGTAGACCAGTTCCTGCTTTTGGCGCGTGGCGCTCAGCGACACCGGTGCGTTCTCCCAGTGCGCGGAGATCATCAGGATGTCCTTGGGCTTTTCCATGGTGCCGGACCACGCTGCGAGCTCGGCGGTCCAGGTGGCGTCGTCGGCGAGCGGCGGGGCACCGTGGGAGAGGAAGAGTACCGGTGGGCGGTCGGCTGCTGTAGTCATGGAATCAGCATACACCCATTTTGGTTGATGCTTCAAGTAATATCACCGTCGAAGTCATGTTTCTTGGATCACCACGGGAATCGACTTCGCGCATTCTGCTGTGCAGAATGTCTTGGCGCCGGGAAGGATGCCGGTCCTACCGTGGATGAACCAGATCACATCGCCGCCCCAGGGCGCCGGCAGACCAAGGAGCAGCATGCAGTTCTACCAGGATGGCTACCGTCCGGGCGACCCCGAGGTCCGCCCCGCCGCACCCGGACGCCGCGCACCGGGAACCTTTCCGACGCAGGTGGACGTGCTCATCGCCGGCACCGGCCCCGCCGGTTCGGTCCTTGCCGCGCAGCTGGCCGAATTCCCCGACATCTCCACCCTCGTCGTCGAGCGCCGCGAGGCGCCTCTCGAGCTGGGGCATGCCGACGGGGTCGCCTGCCGCACCGTGGAGATGTTCAACGGCTTCGGACTCGCCGAGCGACTGATGCGCGAGGCCTACTGGGTCAACGAGACCAGCTTCTGGGGCCCGGCATCCGGCGACGGGATCGCACGCACCGGCCGGATCCAGGATGTCGCCGACGGGCTGTCCGAGTACCCCCACGTGATCGTGAACCAGGCCCGCATGCAGGACCTCTTGCTCGAGCACATGGCCAACTCCCCCAGCCGGCTGGCCCCCGACTACGGGCTGGAACTCATCGATGTCAGCATCGCCGACACCGGCGACTACCCGGTCACCGCAAGACTGCGCCGCACCGGCGAGGATCCCGGCAACGAGATCACCGTGGCCGCGAAGTACGTCGTGGGCTGCGAGGGAGCGCGCTCGAACGTCCGCCGCTCGCTGGGCATCAAGATGCAGGGGGACGCACGCAACCACGCCTGGGGTGTCATGGACATGCTGGCAGTCACCGACTTCCCCGACATCCGCCTGAAGTCCGCCATCCAGTCGGCCTCCGGCGGCTCCATCCTGCTGATCCCGCGCGAGGGCGGCTACCTGGTGCGGCTCTACGTCGATTTGGGCGACATCGACCCCGGGGACCGCGAGGCCCGCGGGCGCTTCACCGCCGACTCGGTCATCGAGGCCGCGCAAAAGATCCTGCACCCCTACACGCTGGACGTGAAGGAAATCGCCTGGTGGAGCGTCTACGAGGTGGGCCAGCGCATCGCCGAGCGGTTCGACGACGTGCTGCCGGAAGACCGCGGCACCCGCACCCCGCGCGTCTTCATCGCCGGGGACGCCTGCCACACGCACAGTGCCAAGGCCGGCCAGGGCATGAACGTGTCCATGCAGGACGGCTTCAACCTGGGCTGGAAGCTGGCCGCGGTGCTCCAGGGCCGCAGCCCCGAGTCCCTGCTGGACACCTATTCCGCCGAGCGCCGGGTCATCGCCCAGGAGCTGATCGACTTCGACCTCACGTGGTCCACCGCCATGGCCGCCAAGCCCAAGGACCCGGCGAACCCGGAGGCCGGGGGCATGGACGCCGCCGAGCGCCAGGGCATCTTCACCCAGGGCGGGCGGTTCACCGCCGGATTCGCCACGGACTACCAACCGAGCATGATCACGGGGGCCGACACCCACGAGCACCTGGCCACCGGCTTCCCGGTGGGCGAGCGCTTCCACTCCTCCGGCGTGATCCGGCTGGCCGATGCCAAGCCGCTGCAGCTCGGGCACCAGGCGCTGGCCGACGGCCGCTGGCGGATCTACGCGTTCGCCGACGCCGCCCGCCCCGACACCGCCGATTCGCGCCTGGCGGCGCTCTGCACCTTCCTCGCCGAAGATCCTTCTTCCCCGATGCGCGCCTTCACCCCTACAGGGGCCGATACCGACGCGGTATTCGACGTGCGCGCGGTGCTGCAGCAGCACCACCGCGAGGTGGAGCCCGGAGACGTGCCCGCGTTCCTCTTTCCGCGCAAGGCGCCGCTGGGGCTCATCGACTACGAGAAGGTCTTCACCGCGGATGCGGCGAACGACATCTTCGCCGCGCGCGGGATCGACCGCGTACACGGCGCCATCGTGGTGGTCCGCCCGGACCAGTACGTGGCCCACGTGCTGCCGCTGGATGCCCACGCGGAGCTGGCCGGGTTCTTCGCCGGCATCATGCGCGCACCGGCGCTCGTCTGACCTTTATGCGGTCGCGGGCTCCATGGAACCCGCGACCGCCCGTAGGATTCTGTTGTGCAGAAAATTAATCGGATCGTCAAGCGGCCCGTCCACGCCGTCGAATCGGTGGAAAACGCCTTGCGCATCCTGGTGCTGCTGCAGGAACGCGATTCGCTGCGCATCGTCGATGCGGCCAGGGAGCTGGGCGTGGCACCCTCCACGGCCCACCGGCTCCTGGCGACCCTCGTCTACCGGGGCTTCGCGGTGCAGGATCCGCAGAAACACTACGCCGCCGGACCCAACCTGCACCTCGATGCGGCCCGGAATCCGGCCAGGAGATTGGTCGCCGCGGTGCGCCCGCAGCTCGAGGCGCTGGCCGCGGCGACGGGCGAGACGGTGAACCTGGTGGAGCGCGTCGGGGCGAGCGCCCGGTTCCGCCACAGCGTCGAAGGTCCGCAGCTGGTGCGGATCGGCGACCGCACGGGAACGGTGCTCCCGGCCGCCACCTCTTCCGCGGGGTTGGCCGCACTCTCGGTCCTCTCCGATGCGGCCGTCGCCCAGCTCTACCGTCGCCGGGCAACCCGGAGCGACGGGAACGAGCTGGATGCCGACGGCCTGGCGCACTTGCTCTCCGAGCTCGCGCAGGTCCGGGCCAGGAACTACGCGATCAACATCGGCCGCACCGAACCGGAGCTCGCCGCCATCGGCGCTCCCGTGGGTCCGCTGGCCAACGGGAAGTCCTTTGCGCTGTCCCTCAGCGCACCGATCTCCCGCGCCGGGGACCTGCAGGGCGCCAGGGTCGTTTCCCTGCTGTTGGCCGCCTGCGACGGCATCCGCGGCGCCCTGGACACGCAACCGGAATGACGGATGGCCCCCGACACCGAGTGTCGGGGGCCATCCGTCCGCGGGCCGGGAACGGCTAAAGCACCAGGAACGGGACCAGCAGCGAGGTCACGAACAGCACCAGCGCGCCGCCGAGCCGGTTGGTCAGCGCGGCAAAGGGCATCAGGTGCATGCGGTTCGCGGCGCTGAGCACCGCGACATCTCCGCTGCCGCCGGTGTCCGCCATGACCAGGCCCGGGGTGATGGAGGCTTCCACGAAGTTGAACTTCATGAGCCAGCCCAGGATGCCGGAGGTCAACGTCGCGATCAGCACCGTCACGACGGTCAGCAGGATGAACTTCGGGTTGCTCAGCGAGGCGACGACCTCGTCCATGTCGATGTAGCTGATGCTCACGCCCACCAGCAGCGCCGGGACCATGGTGGCACCCACCATGTCGCCCCAGTCGGCCGTGGATTCCTCGATGTCCTTGGGCAGCCAACCGAAGATCTTCACCGCGGCGGCGGCAATGATGGTCCACGCGTAGGGGTGCAGGACCTCGAGGTAGGAGCCGACCAGTTGCCCGAAGATGAACAGCGCGCCGGCGAAGAGCAGGCCCTTGCCCAGGGCAATGAACGAAGAGGCCTCGTTCTTGGGCGGCAGGGACAGCTCGGACTTCTTGCCCTTGATGCGCATCAGTTCGCCATGGCCGTTGAAGCCGACGAAGAACTGCTTGCGGGTCTTGCCCAGCCCGTTGTAGATGCCCGCAATGATGATGCACACGATGTTGGCCACCACGACGGCCGACATCAAATCGCCCATGAACGTCGCCGAATCCTCACCGGTGCGGGCCGCGTACATCTCGCTCATCGGCAGCGCTCCCACGCCCAGCCCGCCGGCCATGATGGGGGCGGCAATGAACAGGATGCCCTCCATGAACCCGAAGCCGGTGGCAGCGCCCAGCAGCCCGACCAACACGAACGTGGCGGCCAGGCAGCCGACCAGCGGCACCGCGAAGCGCGGCCCGGCCTTCAACAGCAGCGCTCGCGGCATGCCCAGGATGGAGCCGGCGATGATGGTGATGACGAAGAAGTCCAGGAAGCCGTGCCCCTTGACGAAGTTCTCCACGACCTCCACCAGGTTCGCCGGCAGCAGGTCGAAGGACATGAGCGTGGCCGGGATGAAGGTGCACAAGACCGTGGGCAGGCCGAAGTCGCGCACCACCGGGAACAGGTTGCCGATCCAGATCAGCAGCCCGCCGAGCAGGATGGTGACGGTGAAGCCCGAGAGCATGGAGTCGGGCAACTTGCCGGTGGCCGCGGCGATGAACACCATGGCGGCGAGCACGATGAACAGTGCGGCCGGCAGGCTGGCGATCCGGGTGCCGCGCGGGCCGGGGAAGTGCGTGCCGCGCAGCTTGCCGACTTGGGGTTCGACGCGGCGCTGCACGCCGGGCTCGTCGGGGTGCTGGTTCTCAAGGGTGGAAACGGGGTTTTCAATCTGAGACATCGTCGTCCTCGCAGAATGATGGGGCGCACCGGCTCCTGGTTCAGGCTTCCCGGCGTGCGGTGGATGGGAGGTGTTTCTAGTGCCCGGCCAGGGCGCTCACCGGCAGTGCCGGGGAGTTGGACACCGTTGTGCGGGCCAGGCGCACGGCACGGTTCAATGCCGTTTCGTCGATCCCGGTCTCGTGTCCGGCGGCGTGCAGGTGGGCCACGAGTTCCTCGGTGGCGAGGTTTCCCGCCGCGCCCGGGGCAAACGGGCAGCCGCCGTAGCCGCCCAGCGCGCTGTCGAAGCGCGTGATGCCCGCCGCGATGGCCGCGTCGACGGTGGCCAGCGCCTGCCCATGGGCGTTGTGCAGGTGCAGGTAGTAGGTCAGCTCCGGCTCCGCGTCCTGGACGTGGCGCACGCTGGCCATCAGCCGCTCGGTGGGGGTGGTGCCCAGGGTGTCGGCCAGGCCGATCTGGGTGATGCCCATGTCCTTGAAGGCGCGCACCACGCGCAGCAGGTGCCCCGGATCGATCTCGCCCTCGAAGGGGCAGGTGAAGGCGGTGGAGATCCCGGCGAAGAAGTTGATGCCCGGGTGGGCCGCCACGTCGGCGGCGAGGGATTCAAGCGCCTGCTCGATGCTGGACCCGGCGTTCGCGCTGCTGTGCGCCTGGCTGGCGGAGGTCACCACCTGGATGTCGGTGGCACCGGCGGCCACTGCCCGCACGATCCCCTTGCCGTTCAGGGCCAGGGAGGTGAAGGTCGCCCCGGTGCCGGCCGGCAGCCCGGTGAGCACCGCGGCCGCGTCGCCCATCTGCGGCACGCGGGCCGGGTTCACGAAGGAGGCGACCTCGAGCCGCTTCACGCCCGAAGCCAGCAGCGCCTCGGCAATGGAGAGCTTGTCGGCCGTGGAGACGATGACGTTTTCGTCCTGCAGGCCGTCGCGCAGGAAGACGTCGGTGATGTGGATCTGCATGTCAGTTCTTCTCCTTGACGCCGAGCGAGTCGATTTCCTGGGTGCTCAGGCCCGCCAGGTCGCGCAGGACCTCGTGGGTGTGTTCGCCGAGTTCCGGGCCGACCCAGTTCACGCGGCCTTCGTGCCCGGGGATCTTGGGGACCACGCCGGGGAAGCGGATGAGTTCGGGTTCGTCCTCGATGACGACCTCGTGGGTCTGGATCATGTCGCGGGCCAGGTAGTGCTCGTCCTTGGCGATCGAGGGAGCGTCGTAGACCGGGCCGGCCGGCACCCCGGCGGTGTCCAGCGCGTTGAGCACGTCGGCCAGCGGCATCGAGCTGGTCCAGGCGGCGATGGCTCCGTTGAGTTCCGCTTCGCGCGCCCCGCGGCCCTCGGTGGTCAACAGGGTTTCGTCGGAGGCGAGGTCGTCGCGTCCGATGGCCTTCATGAGGCGGATGAACACGGAGTTGGAGTTGCCGCCGATCACGACCTCCAGGTCGTCCCCGCACGGGTAGGAGCCGGTGGGCACGACGCCCGGCAGCGCGCCGCCGGTGCGCTTGCGGACCATGCCGTAGGCGTCGTAGTCCGGGACCAGGGACTCGAGCAGGGAGAAGACGCCCTCGTAGAGCGCCACGTCGACGATCTGCGGGCCCTCGCTTTGCACGCCCTTGGCCTTCTGGAACATCAGCATCAGCGCGCCGATGACGCCGTAGAGACCGGAGACGGTGTCCCCGACGCTTGCTGCGGCGCGGCCGGCCGGGCGGTCCGGTTCGCCGGTGATGTAGCGCAGGCCGGCAAAGGACTCGGCCGAGCTGCCGAAGCCGGCGCGGTTCTTGTAGGGTCCGGTCTGGCCGTAGCCGGAGATGCGGACCATGACCAGGTTGGGGTTCGCGGCGTGCAGCTCCTCCGGGCCCAGTCCCCACTTTTCCAGGGTGCCCGGGCGGAAGTTCTCGATCACGACGTCGGTCTTGGCCACGATCCTCAGGATGGCCTCGCGGCCCAGCTCGCTGCGCAGGTCCAGGGCGACGGACTTCTTGTTTCGGCCCATGGTGCGGAAAAGCATCGAGGTGGTGCCACGGGTCTTGCGCCAGTCGCGCAGCTCGTCGCCGCCCTCGGGCTTCTCGATCTTGATGACTTCGGCCCCGAAGTCACCGAAGAGCCGCGCGGCGAACGGGGCGGCAATGAAGCTTCCCAGTTCCAGCACGCGGATCCCGTCCAGCGGCAAGGTGCTGCCCGGGAGATGGAGATTTTCAGTCATGGTCTTGGCCCTTTTCTTCGGCGGCTACATCGAAACTTCCCACACAATGGGATATGATTCCCTGCAGGCAGGAAGACAGTAGCAAGTGATTCAGGACACAGCAAGAGGTGTTGCGGCAAAAGCTGCACATCCAGCGCCCCGGACCCCGGCCCTGGGCGCGAAACGCGACATCACGGGCTGTTTTCCCGGTTCAGGAAAAATTGCGTCACAACCCACGGGCGGCAGCCACATGCCCGCCCACATCAGGAGGAGTCAGTCATGACCGAGACGACGGCAACCAGCAATCGCATGCTTGAACGCGTCGCCCTGGTCCTAGACGCGGTGGATGGTTCGTCCGCCTCGGCCAGCGAGCTGGCGCGGCGCACCGGACTGTCGGTGTCAACGGTCCACCGTCTGGCGCTGTCGATGGTGGAGTACGGGTTCCTGCGCCGCATCGATGACGGCGACTTCAAGCTGGGCCACCGCTTCGTCCGCACCGCGCTGGAATCGATTGCCGCCCCGGTCCTCACCGAGCTGCGCAATGCCACCGGGGAGACCGCCCAATTGTGGATTCGCCGGGGAGAACGGCGCATCTGCCTGGTGACGGTGGACAGCCAACACGAACTCAAGGCCACGCTCCCGGCGGGCTCCGCGCTGGAACTGCCCAACGGGTCGAGCGGGCGGCTGCTCTCCCGCGATCCGGAGGCCCTCGATTCCGTGGAGCAACACGGATGGGTCGAATCGGTGGGCCGGCGAACCCCGGGCCTGGGCTCGGTCAGCGCGCCGGTCATGCTGCGCGACCAGATGATCGCCACGCTCTGCCTGGCCGTGCCACTGATCCGGGTCGAGGCCTCCCCCGGCCTGGACTTCGGGGAGAAGGTCGTCCGCGCGGCACGGCTGATCGGCACCGAACTGGAAATGGGCAAGCAACTCTAGGGACGCCTCCCCGGGCTCAGAGGCCCCAGGCCCGCGCGTTCGCCAGCGCCTGCTCCACGTCTGAGGCCTCCAGCTTCCGATAGAGGCTGCGCATCTGGGACTTGACCGTGTTTTCGGACCGGTAGTCCGCCTCGGCAATCTGGCGACGGGTCATTCCCGCACGCAATTGCCGCAAGACCTCTTGTTCCCGCACTGTCAGGACCGGTCTCCGCGGCAACGGTGCGGGCGCGAGATCCAGCGCGTACCCCAGCCTCTGGAGCTCTTCGGGATCAAGCTCCAGGTGCCTGCCCACCTCGGACCATCCGGGGACAATGCCCAGAATCGCGAGTTCGTAGAGGACCCCCGAGTCCCGATGCTCCTGTTTCACGCGCTGCAATGTCTCCGGAGTCGGGCCATGGGGGTTCCGGGCGGCGATATCCAAATACAGCGCCAGGTTTCCCCGCCGTCGCATGCCCCCGGTGAGCGGGACTTCCTGAAGGGCCGCCAGTGCCGCATCGGGATTTCCGCCCAGCAGGTGGCCGAGCGCAACCAGCAGGGGGTCCCTGTTTTCGATCCCGGTTCCAGGGCGCACGCCGCCGCGCTCCAGGATCTCGGCCAGCAGCAGCGTGTCGTCCAACAACCTCTGCGCCAGGGGCGCGGCCGCCGCGTAGCGACGCTCTTGGCGCAGGGAGGAGATCAACCCCCGCGCCGCATCGAAGATCCCGGCATTGAGTTTCTGCAGCGCCAGCAGCTGGGCATGCACGGACCAGAATTCGTCGTTGTCCACGACGGACGGCAGGGTGCCCATCTCCACATCGAAGCCGGCGTAGTCGAGCCGGGCCAGGGCCAGGAGCGCCCGGGCCATCGCGGCCGTGCGCTCCACCATCACCCTGCCCCACCCGACTTCGCCGATGGAGGCGTCGTGCTTGGCCAGCCAGCGCATGGCAGAGCCGCTGTCCCCTTCCAGCACATCGAGCAGCGCCATCTTTCCTGCCACGTCGGCCAGCAGAAAGGCCTTGTCGGAGACCTGCGCCCAGTGGAAGCCCCGCTCATAGGCCTGGCGGGCCTCGGCGTCGCGGCCGGCCAACTGCAGGGTGATCCCGGCCTGGAGTTCAACCATCGACACCAGTGCCGGGTTGAGCCTTTGGGCGTCAAGCGCCCGGTGCAGCGCCTCGCGGAGGCGCTTCGCGGCGGCCGCCGCTTCCGGGTAGAACCCGGACTGCCGCAGGTGGAGCATTTCCAGAATGCCCACCGTCAGGGCGTGGGTGTTTGGTCTGGCGTATAGCCGCACCGTGTCACGATGCAGGCGCTGGGCCGTTTGGTTGGTGGCGTAGTCGGGTTCGAACCCCGGCATCTGCAGGGCAATTCCGTCACGGTCCGCCTGGCCCAGCATCCGCAAGCCGATCCGCATGTACTCGGTCTGGTTCGCAATGAAGCGCGGGATCTTGGCCGCGACCACGCCCAACTGCTTGGGGTTGCGCATGAGGATGTCCACCCAGTTCTCCAGCAGCATGTTCAACAGCGCCTGCCAGCTGCGGCGCGCGACGGCCGACTCCACCGCTGCGCCGACCCCGCGGGTTGCGGCCATCGCGTTGACGGCGGCCTGTTCCAGCACGGCGGTGGACTCGCGGCCACGCAGTGAGACCCGTTCCGCCAACACCTTGCGCACCATTGCCGGCATCATCCAACCGCCCCGCCCGTCGGCTTGCACCAGGCCCGCCTCGACGAGTTCCTCCAAGGTGTGGACCACCGGGGAAAATTCGCCGTAGAAGGCCTCGACGGTGCGCCTGTCGTACGCGGGCAGGAACGCCGCCTCCGACAACGCCCCGTCCGGATCGCGGCTGGCCAGCCAGAGAGCCAGGCCGCTGCGGATGATCTGCTGGGCGCGGGTGTGGGCCTGCGGATCCGTTGCAAGGGCCCGCGTCGCTGCGAGCCACCCTCCGGACAACTCGTGGATGCGACGGGCCTCGTCCCGCTCGGCCGCTGCTCCCGGGCCGACAAGCTGCGCCGTCTCGCCGGCATCCAGCAGCAGGTCGCGGTGTTTTGCCACCAGGCACGGGGTTCGGGAGGCGAGGTCCCAGAGGGAGGCGGCCGGCGCCAGGATGACGGCCAGGTGCAACGTGGCATCCGCACGGAGCCGTTGAACCAGCAGGTCCACTTCGGTTGCCTCGTCGACGCCCCCGCCGGACCAGTCGAGCACTTCCCCGGCCTTGTCCCCGATCCACGAGTGCGCAAAACTTGAGCGGCCGGTGCCGGCCGCGGCGCGGATGAACAGCAACCTGCAGGTTCCGTCGTCCCAGGCCAGGAACCTCGCCATGGCTGGATGAATGGCCTGTCGACCGGATGCGGCCCCCATGCCACCCCTTCCCCCTATGCGCTCGTCGCACGTTCACCGGTGCGCCGAGGTGGCAGCTGCGGTTGTCCCCCCAAAATGCCGCCAGTGCCACATGGCGACGGGCCACTTGTTACCTCATCCTAAACGCCATCTCCCCGTTTTGACCCTCTGCGGCAACACCTGGACGCCGCCCCCCAAGGGGCCGGGAAGCGGGCAGCAATCCACTTCGGCAGTTCACGCACCCTCCGGCGCCGGGTCGTTTCCCCCGGCGCACGGAATGTCCTCTCGGACACATCGGCCACCCGCGGCGCCCCCGACTCCCCTAGAATTGGGCTGAATCCCCTGTTTTGCGCCGCTGGTGCGACATCCTGCCCCTTGGTTGTGCCGGAGGGTCCACCGAGGCCGGCGCACCCGCACGCCCATTCTTCCGAACGGAAACCTTTTCATGCCTTCCCTGCCCGCCACCGCAATCGCCGCGCCGACGCCGGTCGAACGCCAGTCGGTGCTTCGCACCCTGCGCTCCCCCCGGCTGCTCGGCGTGGAGATCCTCGGCGGACTGGTGGTGGCCCTCGCGCTGATCCCCGAGGCGATCGCGTTCTCCATCATCGCCGGGGTCGACCCCCGGGTGGGGCTGTTCTCCGCGTTCACCATGGCGGTGACCATCGCGGTGGTGGGCGGGCGCCCCGCGATGATCTCGGCCGCCACCGGCGCGGTGGCCTTGGTCATCGCACCGCTGGTGGCAAGCCACGGCGTGCACTACCTGGTCGCGGCCATCCTGCTGGCCGGGGTCTTCCAGGTCCTCCTGGCGGTGTTGGGCGTGGCCAAGCTGATGCGCTTCATCCCCCGCCAGGTCATGGTCGGGTTCGTGAACGCGCTGGCGATCCTGGTGTTCATCGCCCAGCTGCCCGAGCTCATGAATGTGCCGTGGCTGGTCTACCCGCTGCTGCTTCTCGCCTTGTTGATCGTCTTCGGCCTGCCGCGGATCACCACCAGGGTCCCGGCCCCGCTGGTCGCGATCGTGGTGCTCACGCTCATCACCGTGCTCGCCGCCGTCACGGTCCCGACCGTCGGAGACAAGGGCGAGCTTCCCTCCAGCCTCCCGGAGCTGTTCTTCCCGCAGGTCCCGCTGGACTTCGAGACCTTCAAGGTCATCGCCCCCTACGCGCTGGCCGTGGCCTTCGTGGGGTTGCTCGAATCCCTGATGACCGCCAAGCTGGTCGACGACGTGACCGACACCCGCTCCAGCAAGACCCGCGAGGCCTGGGGCCAGGGCGTGGCCAACCTGGTGACCGGGTTCTTCGGCGGCATGGGCGGTTGCGCGATGATCGGGCAGACCATGATCAACGTGAAGGCCTCCGGCGCGCGGACCCGGATTTCCACGTTCCTGGCCGGCGTCTTCCTGCTGGTGCTGGTGGTGGTCTTCGGCGACGTCGTGGCGCTGATCCCCATGGTCGCGCTGGTGGCGGTCATGATCTTCGTGTCGTGGGCGACCTTCGACTGGCATTCCATCCGCCCCTCCACCTTGCGCCGCATGCCCAAGAGCGAAACCTCGGTCATGCTCATCACCGTGGTGGCCACGGTGTCCTCCCACAACCTCGCCGTGGGCGTGGGCGCCGGCGTGCTCACCGCGATGATGCTCTTCGCCAGGCGCGTGGCGCACTTCGTCACGGTGAAGCGCACGGTGGACCCGACGGGCGAAACCGCCACCTACACGGTCAACGGCGAGCTCTTCTTTGCCTCGTCCAACGACCTCTACACCCAGTTCCAGTACGCGCTGGACCCGGGACACGTTCTCATCGACATGCACGCCTCGCACCTCTGGGACGTCTCCACCCTCGCGGCGCTCGACGCCATCACGGCCAAGTACGAGGCCGCCGGCACGCGCGTGGAAATCGTCGGCCTGAACGAGGCCAGCGCCGCCATGCGCCAGCGCATGGCCGGGCACCTGGGCTAAGCGGTCATGTCGTGGCGGCCGCCACCGCTCCTTCGAGCCAGCTGCGCTCGAGGTCGCTGAGCGGGCGCGAGGACAGCCCGTCCTCGGCCAGCGGCACCATCACCGTGGTGCCGTCGAAGACCGGGGCCCCGTCCTGGAACCCCACGTGGCGCAGCGAGAACGACTTGGTGCCGATGCGCACCACCGACAGCTGGATGGTCATCGTCGGCTGGTAGTACAGCGGACGCAGGTAGTCCAGCTGCAGCGAGGCCACGACGGTGCCGAAGGGGAAACGTCCCGCCTTGCCGCGCGGCTGCGTCCAGCGCAGCCGCGCCTCTTCCATCAGCGTGACGATGCGGGCGTTGTTCACGTGCCCCAGCGCGTCCTCGTCGGACCAGCGCAATTGCAATTCGATGTCGATGGGGGCCTTGGTGACGGCGGCGTGGTTTTCGCTCATGGATCCCATTGCACCAGAGCGGGGCAAAAGCGCGCAGAACATGAAGTTCGTGGTCGCCGGCACCGCTACGCTGGTTGGATGCGCATGTGGAGCCTGCACCCGACATTCCTGGACACCAAGGGCCTGCTCGCCTGCTGGCGCGAGACCCTGCTGGCCCAAAAGGTGCTGGACGGCAGGACCGCCGGCTACCGCAACCACCCGCAGCTTGAACGCTTCCGCGCCACCGCGGATCCGTTGGCGGCGGTGGGAAACTACCTGGAGGGCGTGGCCTTGGAGGCAGACGCGCGCGGGTACAACTTCAACCGCGCCCTCATCCTGCACCCGCCGGCGGCCGGCCCGGTGCACATGTTCACCGTGACCACCGGCCAGATTGCATACGAGCGCGGGCACCTGCTGGCCAAGCTGGCCGTGCGCGATCCGGAGCGGGAGGCGCATCTGGCTGCGGTCGATCCGCCCCGACTGCACCCGGCCTTCGAGGCCGTCCCCGGGGACATCGAGTCCTGGGAACGGCCCGAAACCGGACGCCGGGGTTAGCCGGCCGGGGTGAAGTCCCGCGCCCCGATGTAGTCGGGACGCGGCTCCGCGGCACCGAACGGCTCCACCAGGGTGTTTTCCACGCTGTTGAACACGATGAAGATGTTCGAGCGCGGGTACGGGCTCACGTTGCCGTTCGAGGCGTGCATGCAATTGGAATCGAACATCACGGCTCCGCCGGCCTTGCCCTCGAGCACGTCGATCCCGTATTCGTCGGCGAATCGGGTCAACGTCCCCTTGTCCGGGGTGCCGGCGCCCTGCATGATGAGCGACTTCTTGTAGTTGTCCTCCGGGGTCTCGCCACCGCAGGAGACGTACTTCTGGTGCGATCCGGGCATGATCATCAGCGGCCCGTTGAACGAATAGTTGTCGGACAGGGAGATCGAGATGCTCACCGCCCGCGGGGTCGGCATGCCGTCCTCGGCGTGCCAGGTCTCGAAGTCCGAGTGCCGGGAGAATTCCTTGCCCTCGAAGCCGGGCTTGAAGTTGACCCGGGACTGGTGGATGTACACCTCCGAGCCGAGGATCTGCCGGGCACGGCCCACCACGCGCGGGTCGTTGGCGATTGTCTTGAAGACCTCGCTGCTGCGGTGCACGTCGAAGATCGAGCGGACCTGGCGCGACTTCTCCTCGATGATGGTCCGCTCGTCGGCCCGCACGCCGGGGTCCCGGGACATCCGGCGCAGCTCGGCCTGCAGCACCGCCAGTTCCTCGGCGTCGACCAGCTTCTCGATGGCCAGGTAGCCCCTGGCCTCGAAGCCCTGCAGGGTGTCGGCGTCGATCGGACCGTCGGCCGCGGTTCCCCGGACCACCGGGTCCGGGCGGTCGAGCACCGCGTAGTCGCTGCCCGTTCGTGTGGGGTACGCATCTTTCACCCGATGCAGTGTCTGGCTCATGTTCGTTCCTCCTCGGTTTTTTTACTTGCCTGCGCCGTACCGCGCAGACACCGATGTGCCGGACCCGTCGGGGCCGGCACATCGGGGTGCCCGCACCTGGGAAAGAGGCGGGCAAATCCAGGGGGTGTCCCCGTTGGGGGGCTAGGAGACCGAAGCGGTCTCCTCAAGGACCAGCGGGTACACGCCGTTCTCGTCGTGGACCTCGCGGCCGGTCACCGGCGGGTTGAAGACGCAGGCCATGCGCAGCTCGGTGGTGGCGCGCACGGTGTGCTTCTCGTTGCCGTCGAGCAGGTACATGGTGCCGTCGCGCAGCTCGTGCACCTCGCCGGTGACCTCGTTGGTCAGCGTGCCCTCGCCCTGGACGCAGTACACGGCCTCGATGTGGTTGGCATAGTGGAACGTCGAGGTGGTTCCGGCGTAGATCACGGTGTCGTGGAAGGAGAAGCCGACGCCTTCCTTGGCGAGCACCATGCGGCGGCTGCGCCAGGTCTCCGACTTCACGTCGCGGTCGGTGTCGTTCAGGTCGTTCAGGTTGGTAACCAGCATGTGTCCTCCTGGGATCGGTTGGGTGTGGTGGGTGGTGCAGGCTATGCGGAGGCCAGGGCCGGGGCCCCGACGGCGGTGCGCACGGCCTCGGCGAGGATTGCCAGTCCGCGGCCGAGTTCCTCATCGGTAATGGTCAGCGGCGGCATGATCTTGATGACTTCGTCCTCGGGGCCCGAGGTCTCGACCAGCAGGCCGTTCGCAAAGGCCTCGGCGGCGACCTTGGAGGCCGTGGCCAGGTCCGGGAAGATGATGCCGGCGAGCAGTCCGCGGCCACGGACGCCAGCACCCTCGACGGTGCCGGCGATCTCCTCGAGTCCGCGGTGCAGGGCCGCGATGGTGCCCGCAAGCTGCTGCGCGAACGCGTCATCGGCCCAGTAGGTGCGCAACGCCGCGGTGGCGGTGACGAAGGCCGGGTTGTGGCCGCGGAAGGTCCCGTTGTGCTCGCCGGGCTCCCAGACGTCCAGCTCCGGGTGGAACAGCGTCAACGCCATCGGCAGCCCGTAGCCGGAGATCGACTTGGACACGCACACGATGTCGGGTTCGATCCCGGCTTCCTCGAAGCTGAGGAAGGTTCCGGTGCGGCCGCAGCCGGCCTGCACGTCGTCGACGATCAGCAGGATGTCGTGGCGCTTGAGCAGCGCGGCGAGGCTGCGCAGCCACTCGGAGCGGGCGGCCCGCAGCCCGCCCTCGCCCTGCACGGTCTCCACGATCACGGCGGCCGGCTTGTCCACGCCGGAGCCCGAATCCTCCAGGATCCGCTCGAGCCACATGAAGTCGGCGGTGGTGCCGTCGAAGTAGTCGTCGTACGGGATCTTGGAGCTGTTGGTCAGCGGGATGCCGGCACCCTTGCGCTTGAGCGAGTTGCCGGTCACCGACAGCGCACCCAGGGTCATGCCGTGGAAGGCGTTGGTGAAGGAGAGGATGTGCTGGCGCCCGGTGACCTTGCGGGCCAGCTTCAGCGCCGCCTCCACGGTGTTCGTCCCGGTCGGGCCGGGGAACATGACCTTGTAGTCGAGGTGGCGTGGCTTGAGGATCAGTTCCTGGAACGTTTCCAGGAATTCGCGCTTGGCCGGGGTCATCATGTCCAGCGAGTGCACGACGGCCCTGCTGGCCAGGTAGTCCAGCAGCGGCTTGGTCAGCTTCGGGTTGTTGTGCCCGTAGTTCAGGGCGCCGGCGCCGGAGAAGAAGTCCAAGTACTCGGTCCCGTCCTCCGCGGTTTGCGTGGCACCGGTGGCGTGCGTGAACACGACCGGCCAGCTGCGGGAGTAGCTGCGGACTTCGGATTCCAGGGTTTCAAAAATGTTGCTCATGGTCTTTCCCTTCAATAGGTACGACAAAGCTGCGGCCAGGTCCCTCAGGGACCGGTCGCGGGGCGGAGATGCGGGTGGTGGTGCGGGCGGGTTGCCCGCCGTGCGCAAGGGATGCGGCCGGTGGCCGGCCAGCGTGGCGGCGCCGCTAGCGGCTGCCGGCGACCGCCAGAGAGGGCAAAAGCGAAATGGCGTCGCGGCCGATAGGGGCGATCCGGTACAGGTACTCGGTGTCGTGGCCGTCCGGGTACAGCTCGGGGGTGAACAGGGCGGTGCGGGTCAGGTCGGCCCCGTGCCGTTCGGCGAAGCGGGTGAACAGCCGGTTGGAGGGCGCGTTGTCCTGCGTGACCGTGGTTTCGAGGCGCTCCGCGCCGCAGCGTGCGGCAAGCTCGTCGAGCATGGCCGCGGCCAGGCCGCGCTGCTGGAAGCCGGCACCCACGGCGACCTGCCACACCATGAGGGTTCCCGGCTCGTCCGGACGCAGGTAGCCGGTGACGAAACCGGCCGGGGCACCGCCGATCTCGGCGACAAGCGACGTCTTGGCGAAGTCGCGGCACCAGAGCAGGTACGCATACGAAGTGTTCACGTCCAGCACCTGGCTGTCGTGGGCCATCTGCCACAGGGCCTGGCCGTCGGATACTGCTGGTTGGCGGAATGTTGCCTCGGACAATGTGTTTTCGAGTTCTACAACCATCCATTCCAACGTAGCCATGTGTCGGGAGAATTCAACCCGGGGTGCAGCGCATTTGACACGAATCCGCCCGCGGCGGGAGCCTGCCCCCATGCGAGGGGATCCCACGGGCGACTAAGGATGCACGGGTGCCGCGCGGGGCCCAAAACAGGCCCTAAATACCGTTACCGTTTTGTTATATTACGTCGCGCACTTGTGTCGGCCATCACGCCCCAAATCGCGGATCGGGCTGCCCGGCCGGCCGAAATCGATGCGCCGGCGGGTGCCACGGGCCGGACTCCCGCCGCATCCGCTAGACGGAAGGGAACTGAATGATCTCGCTGCGGATCAGGAACCTCTTGCCCTCGGGCGCTTCCACGGAGAAGCCCGAACCGCGCCCGGGGACCACGTCGATGGTCAGCTTGGTGTGCTTCCAGTACTCGAACTGCTCGCGGCTCATCCAGAAGTCCAGGGCGCCCAGCGCACCGCCCGCGTCGTCCGGCAGCGTGAAGGTGCCCAGCAGGATGTCCGAATCGCCGGTCTTGAAGTCCCCTGCCGGGAAGCACATGGGCGAGGACCCGTCGCAGCAGCCACCGGACTGGTGGAACATCAGCGGCCCGTGCCGGTCCCAGAGCTTGCGCAACAGGTCCGCGGCTTCCTCCCCCAGCGCCACCCGCGAAAATTCCTCGCCGGCAATCCTCGGCGCCGACTCGATGACGTTATCCATGGTTCTGCTCCCTTGTCCTTCCGGTGTTTCCAATGACAGACACCACCGCCCGGCACCGTCTTGCGGGATCGGTGCCGGGCGGGAGGTGTGGAACGGTTCGTGCACCGGCCTTGCCCTGGTTCCACGGGGCAAGGTGATCATTGGGTGCTCGTTACTTGTTGACGTAGTCGATGACCACGCGGCCATCGATCTTGGCGTGCTTCATCTCGTCGAAGACCGCGTTGACGTCTTCGAGCGGGCGGGTGTGGAAGGTCGGCTTGATCTTTCCGCGGGCGTAGAAGTCCAACGCCTCGTCCATGTCCTGCCGGGTGCCGACGATCGAGCCGCGGATGGTCAGTCCCTTGAGCACGATGTCGAAGATGGGTGCCGGGAAGTCCCCCGGCGGCAGGCCGTTGAACACGATCGTTCCGCCGCGGCGGGTCATGCCGATGGCCTGGCCGAACGCGGCCGGGTGCACCGCGGTGACCAGCACCCCGTGGGCACCGCCGGTGGCCGCCTGGATGGCCTCGGCCGGGTCTTGCGCGAACGCGTTGACGGTGACCTCGGCGCCGTGGCTGCGGGCCAGGGCCAGCTTTTCCTCGGCGACGTCGACCGCGGCGACGCGCATGCCCATGGCGACCGCATACTGCACCGCAATGTGTCCAAGCCCGCCGATGCCGGAGATGACGACCCACTGGCCGGGCTTGACCTCGGTCTGCTTCAGGCCCTTGTAGACGGTCACGCCGGCGCAGAGCACCGGGGCGATCTCGTACGGGTCCGCGCCCTCGGGGATGTGGGCGGCGAACTTCGCATCCACCAGCATGTATTCGCCGAAGGAACCGTTGACAGAGTATCCGCCGTTCTGCTGCGACTCGCAGAGGGTTTCCCAGCCGGTGCCGCAGTACTCGCAGCTGCCGCAGGCGCTGGCCAGCCAGGCGTTGCCGACCAGGTCGCCGACCTTGACCTCGGTGACCCCTTCGCCGATCTTCTCGACCGTGCCGACGCCCTCGTGGCCGGGAACCAGCGGGAGGTTGGGCTTGATGGGCCAGTCGCCCTCGGCGGCGTGGAGGTCGGTGTGGCAAACGCCGGAGGCGATGACCTTGACCAGCGCCTGGCCGGGGCCTGGCTCGGGGATCTCGGTGGTTCCAACGGTGAGTTCGTCGCCGAATTTCTCGACAATTGCTGCGCGCATGGTGCTCATCAGGTTTTCCTTGTCATTGGTCGATGGCGCGGGCACAGGGGGCGTGCGCCGGATGGCGACTGGCCCCTGATCCCGCGCCACCGAAGAAGGGTCGAAGGGAGGGTGGTGCTCACGTGCGGGGGTGGTGCGCGTTGGGGTCGGCGGCCTTCCGGCCGCCGACCAAATGGCGGTTTAGAAGAAGCCGAGCTTGTCCTCCGAGTAGGAGACCAAAAGGTTTTTGGTCTGCTGGTAGTGGTCAAGCATCATCTTGTGGTTCTCACGTCCGATGCCGGAGGACTTGTAGCCGCCGAAGGCCGAGTGCGCCGGGTAGGCATGGTACTGGTTGACCCAGACGCGGCCGGCCTGGATGTCGCGCCCGGCGCGGTAGGCGGTGTTGCCGTTGCGGCTCCACACCCCCGAGCCCAGCCCGTAGAGGGTGTCGTTGGCGATCTCGATCGCCTGGTCGTAGCCGGAGAACTTGGCGACCGAGACGACGGGGCCGAAGATCTCCTCCTGGAAGATGCGCATCTTGTTGTGGCCCTCGAAGATGGTCGGCTGCACGTAGTAGCCGCCGGCCAGGTCGCCCTCGAGCTCCGCCCGGCCGCCGCCGGTGAGCACCTTGGCGCCCTCGGCCTTGCCGATGTCCAGGTAGGAGAGGATCTTTTCCAGCTGGTCGTTGGACGCCTGGGCGCCCATCATGGTCTCGGTGTCCAGCGGGTTGCCCTGCTTGATGGCCTTCGTGCGCTCCACGACGTCGGCCATGAAGGAGTCGTAGATGGATTCCTGGACCAGGGCGCGCGAGGGGCAGGTGCAGACCTCGCCCTGGTTCAGCGCGAACATCGTGAAGCCTTCCTTGGCCTTGTCGTAGAACGCGTCGTCCTTGGCCGCGACGTCCTCGAAGAAGATGTTCGGGGACTTGCCGCCCAACTCCAGGGTGACCGGGATCAGGTTCTCCGAGGCGTACTGCATGATCAGCCGGCCGGTGGTGGTTTCGCCGGTGAACGCGATCTTGCGGATGCGCTTGTTGGAGGCCAGCGGCTTGCCGGCCTCGACTCCGAAGCCGTTGACGACGTTCAGCACGCCGGCCGGGAGCAGGTCGCCGATCAGCTCCATGAGCACCAGGATCGAGACCGGGGTCTGTTCGGCGGGCTTCAGCACGATCGCGTTGCCCGCGGCAAGCGCCGGGGCGAGCTTCCAGACGGCCATGAGGATCGGGAAGTTCCAGGGGATGATCTGCCCGACCACGCCGAGCGGCTCGTGGAAGTGGTAGGCGGTCGTGTTGTCGTCGAGTTGGGACAGGCCGCCCTCCTGGGCGCGGATGGCGCCGGCGAAGTAGCGGAAGTGGTCGATGGCCAGCGGCAGGTCGGCGTTGATGGTCTCGCGCACCGCCTTGCCGTTGTCCCAGGTCTCGGCGACCGCAAGCATCTCGAGGTTTTCCTCGATGCGGTCGGCGATCTTGTTCAGGACCACCGCGCGTGCCGCCGGGCTGGTCTTGCCCCACGGGCCGGCTGCCGCTTCCGCCGCATCCAGGGCCGCCTCGATGTCCTCCGCGGTGCCGCGGCCGACCTCGCAGAAGCCCTTGCCGGTGACCGGGGTGATGTTCTCGAAGTACTCGCCCTTGATCGGGGCGACCCACTGGCCGCCGATGTAGTGCTCGTAGCGGGACTTGAACTGGACCAGTGAACCTTCGGTGTTGGGGTTGGCGTAGACCGTCATGACGACTCCTTGCAATCGGTGGTGTGGTGCTGCTCTGAATGTGAGCCTACTCACACCAACGTTGCGGCAACGTTGCATTCCAAGGTGGCAAGGATGTGCCGGCCGCGACACCGTGGAGTTGCGCGAGGGTCGCTTTGCACAGCCGCTCCGGGCGTTGAGCCAGCGGGCCACCGCCACACGCGGCATTGCCCGGCCATCACGCCGCACAAACCGTCCAGGGCGCCGGCACAACCGTCCCCCCTTCACACCGTTTCCCGGACTCCGTAGCGTGGGTTGCACGCGGCAGTCCTGTCCGCGGGAAATGGAGGCGGCTCACGATGGCCGTAAGGAAAGTTCTGGTGGTAGGCGGCGGAATAACCGGCACGGTGGCCGCCATCGCGATGAAACAAAAGGGCCTCGACGTCACGCTCGTCGAGGCCTCCCCCGTCTGGCACGGTGTGGGCCACGGGATCACCGTGCAGGGGAACGCCCTGCGCTCATTCCGCGAGATCGGCGCGTTGGAGAGAATGCTTCCGAAGGCGCATGCGTTCACCGGCCTGCAGCTGCGCCATGCCGACGGGCACCTGATCGCCACGATCCAAACCCCTCGCACCGGCGGGGAGGATCTGCCCCCGACCATGGGGGCCCTGCGCAGCGACCTGCAAACCGTGCTGGTGGACATGATCCACGAGCTGGGCATCGAGGTAAGGCTCGGCACCGAAATGACGGCCTTCAAGAACCTCGACGATGGCGTGCGGGTCACCTTCCGCGAGGGAACCACCGAAGACTACGACCTGGTGGTCGCGGCCGACGGAATCAATTCCAGGACCCGACCCATGCTCGGCATCACCCACAACAAGAAGCCGACAGGGCTGGGCATCTGGCGCGTCGTCGCCCGCCGGACCCCCGACATGGACTGCGCCGCGGTGTTTCACCACGGACCGCAATACAAGGCCGGGTACACCCCCATCTCCGCCGACCTCTGCTACGCCTACGTACTCACCGACCCGCAGCGCCCGGACAACGGGCTGGGGGCCGCCGACGAGATCAAGCGGCTGCTGGCCGGCTACCACGGGCCCTTCGACAGCATCCGCGAAAACATCACCGAGGCCGACGTGATGAACTTCCAGCCCATCGAGTGGCTGCACGTGGACGACGAGCCGTGGCACCGGGGCCGGGTCATCCTCATCGGGGACGCCGTCCATGCCTGCCCGCCGCTGATCGCCCAAGGTGCCGCGCAATGCTGCGAGGATGCGACCCTGTTGGCCGAATATGTCACGCGCGAGGGCGACATCGAGGCCTTGCTCCAGGAGTACGTCGCCCGCCGGAAGGCGAGGGTCGCCGGAGTCGTGGCAGCCTCGATGCAGCTCGCCGATTGGGAGCTGCACCCCGATCAGGAAGGAATCGACACAGCCGGGCTCATGGCCGACGCCCTCCAGGCGCTGACTGCCCCCGCGTGATCCCGCCCGCGGAACACCGCGGTCACCGGTCAACCGGCGGATTCGAGCCGTTCGAGTGCGGCAACCACCATGGCCCGGCGGGGCGAGCGGGCGGGCAGAACCTGCAAGGTCGTGCCGAGGACTTCCTCGTCGTCCTGCACCTCGGGCAGCTCCAGGAAGCGAAGAAGTTGCGTGTCGCTGCCGTCCTGCAGCATCCCCTGCCTCAGCGCGGCGAAGACCTCGTCTCGGATCACCTCGATGCCCGGGGCCTGCGAGCGCGGCAGGACCGGACCCCCATAATGGGACAACGCGGCGTCGAGGTCACCGCCTTCGATGGCGAGCAGCACCTCGCGGGCATCACTTTGCGGAAGGTTCCCGAGCCGATACGGGCGCGAAAGTGGTACCAACAGCGGATCGAATTCCGCCAGGACCTTGCGCAACCTGACCATTTCCGCCCGGAGCGTTCCCACATCGGCGGCATCGGGATTGAGATGCAGGAACTCGACCAATTCCTCGCCGGTGAGCCCGCGTGGATGCCAACTCAGCAACGCGAGCAGTTCCGCGTGCCTGGTGCTTAGCTCAATGCTCCTGTCGCCGCGATGCAGCTCCGCTCCAGTGCCGGAGGTCAGCCGGAGCATGGAGCTCTCGACCGGCACGGCCTTCACCCGGGAGGCGGCTGGAACGATGAAGGACCTTCGCGACGGTTCGACGCTTTCCTGGTGCCAGCGCAGCTCGGACTCGGCCGCCGCCACCGCCGCCCTCAGGAGTGCCAGTGAATGTGCGGCGACGGCGTCCTCGCCGCCGGTGATGTCCACGACGCCGAGTATTTCCCCGGTGTCCGGCGCATGGATGGGTACGGCTGTGCAGCTCCAGCGCTGGGCGATGGGGTCGAAGTGTTCCGCACCGGAAACCTGCACTCCGCCTCGGGTGGCAAGCGCCGTGCCCGGCGCCGAGGTTCCCACGGTGCGTTCGGACCAATCTGCACCGGGAACAAAGGCCATGGATTCGGCATCCCGCAAGGCCTGGCTGTCCCCCTTGACCCAGAGCAGGCGTCCCGTGTGATCCCCGATGGCCAGGATCAACCCCGTCTCCCGTGCCGGTTCGAGCAGGAGCCGGTCAAAGACCGGAAGGACAAGCCGCAACGGCGAGGCGCTCCGCAACTCGAGCAGGGCGTCGTCGCCGAGCACCGTGTGGGCGTTGGATTCGGCCGTGCCCTTGTATTCCAGGGACCGCAACCATGAATCGCGGACCACGTCGCGCAATTTCCAGGCCACGTGGTCGAGCGCCCCGATTCCCAGCGTCTCGTGGGCCGCCAGCGCACTGCGCTGCAACGCCATGGAGGCGGGAGAAATGAGAGGCATTTTTCACCTTCCGCGGGGCAAGGAGCCAAGGAGCGGAGTCTTGAGCTGACACCACGGCGTGATCCCCTTCACGATTTGCTCCCAAGCTTAGGGGAGATTCCCGGTCAAATGAACCCCGCCGGCTGCCGCCACCACATCGGCGGTCACCGGATCCACCGCGCGTCCTGCCCTTGCACTGATCCCGACGCCCGAGCATCATGGGTGCGGGATGTCTTCCCGTTTCACCAAACGTCTCTTCCCAAGAAAAGGAGCGGCCCCATGGCCCGCATGATTTTCGTCAATCTTCCCACCAAGGATCTCGCCGCCTCGGATGCGTTTTATGCCGGGCTGGGATTTGAAAAGAACACGGACTTCTCCAATGAGGTGGCCACCGCGTGGATGATCACCGAGACCATCTGGGTCATGGTGCTCACCGAGGAGTTCTACTCCTCGTTCCTGCGCAACGGGGACAAGCCCACCTACGGCGCCGGCCCGCGCGAGGTGCTCAATGCCATCAGCGGTGAAACCCGCGAAGAGGTCGATGAGTACGCCAGCCGCGCACTCGCGCATGGCGGCACCATCTACCGCGAGGCCGCCGAGGAGTTCCCGGGCATGTACTCGGTGGCATTCCTGGACCCCGACGGACACGAATGGGAAGTCGGCTGGATGGACATGTCGGCCGCCCCGGGCGCATAAAAGAAGCAGGTAGGTGTGCCACCGACGTTTCGGTCCGCGGCACACCTACCTGCTGGTTCCTGGTTTCGGGGCCTTCGAGTTCAGGCCGTGCAGGCCTCATTGGAACATCCCGCGTCCCGCGGTGACCAATGGGCCGCGCTCTCGCCCTTGTCCTCCCACACAATGTGGCGGTGCTGGCCGCATCGTTCGCAGGAAGGCGCCAGGAAGGTGGCACGCTCGGCATCCGTGTACAACTTGTAGTCACCCATGTTTTTCTCCCTTGAACCGCACGGAACTAAAGTGCAATCACTCTACGCCGGGTTGGGAGCGGAACTCTAGGATGCCGGGTGGTGGCGCTTGAACTTGCGGTAGTGGTTGACCGTGCTGAGAAGGATGTAGAACCAACGCCGGGGGTTGGTTTCCTTCCTGTAGTACAGCGGGTGGCTGTAGCGCTTGGCCGAAATGAGTTCCTCGACCCCGCTCTTCATGTCGCTTGGCAGATAGCGGCGCAAGAGCCGCAGCGGCAGGATGTTGTAGAGGTGGCGGTTGCCGGCGACCTGCAGTTCTTCGCCCCCCGCAAGCCCTCCGCGCAGGTATTCCTCGACATAGAAGCGCGTGACGTTGTTCCCGGCGGCGGTGATGTAGAAGTGGTTGCGGCCCAGGCGCGGGTTCAGTTCAAAGAACTTGTAGGTGCCGTCGCGCGGGTCGAGCTTCATGTCGAACATGGAGAAGCCGGTCCAGCCGAGCTCCTCGAGCAGGCGCGTGCCCTCGACAACCGCCGTCTCGTTGGGCTGCGCGACGATGGCAGCTGAGTTTCCCAGGGCCCCGGGCGCGTGCTCCTCGACGATGACCCGACCGCAGGAGGCAAAGCGCACCTTGCCGGTGCGGTCGCTGAAGAACGTGGCCAGGTGCATGCCGCTGTCATCGCCCGGGATCAGGTCCTGGACGACAAGCGTGCCGGTGTACCCGGCGCTGGTCGCATTGGCGATGAGGTCGGTCAGTTCCGCCAGCGAGGCGACGGTGTGCACTTTTTTCTTGCCCGCAAATTCCAGGGCTCCCCAGGCCACGCCGTCCGAGGGCTTCACGATGGCGGGGAACGGCACGCCCTCGGCGGCGAGTTCGGCCTCCAGTGCCGCGGGATCCGCGGAACCGCCGGCGCAGTCATGGACCACGGTGGCCGGGTAGCTCACGCCGAGGTCGCGGCACAACTCGTAGAAGGCGTCCTTTTCGGTGGCCCGGTCCAGCTCCGCGTTGCCCACATACGGGATGGTGAACCACTCGGAGAGCTCGTCGGCGTGGGTGGCGATGAAGCGGATGTGCTGGTCCGCCGCGCCGAGGAGCAGCAGCGGCCGCTTGGTGCCGTTGGCGCCGACGAGTTCACGTCCCAGCCCGGAAACGAAAGCGGCGAATGCCGCCGGGTCGTCCTGCTGCGCGAACGGGCGCGGCACCAGGATGCGCGAGTGTTCGGTTATGCCGGTCATGACCGAGGGGACGACGACCGAGCGCACGTCGTACTGCTCGTGGAACTCGCGCGCCAACGAGTACGCACCGATGTCACCGCCCAAAATGACAGGGACGAAGGGCTGGTTCTCGTTGATCTGCATGAACCAAAACTATCAACCCCACACAAATCGGATACCCCATAGGGGTACTTGACAAAATACCCATAGGGGGTATTGTTTGAGGCATGGAAAACATCGCTCTCCCCCTCGACGAGCACGTCGGGCACGGATACACGGCCAACAAGGAAGCCCTGACGAAGCGGCTCAGCCGCATCGAAGGCCAGGTCCGCGGCGTCAGCCGCATGGTGAACGAGGACAAGTACTGCATCGACATCCTTGCGCAGATCTCGGCCATCAATGCAGCCCTGCACAAGGTCAGTCTCGGCCTGTTGGAAGAACACGTTTCCCATTGCGTCGTGAATGCCGCAGAGCAGAGCGTCCAAACCGGGGACCGGTCCTACGTGGACGATAAGGTCTCCGAGGTCACCACGGCCATTGGCCGTCTGCTGCGCTGAGACACCCTCCCCAAGATTTCCCACCCAAGAACCCACCCCCAGGAGAAACCATGAGCGAAACATCAAGCGGCGGTTGCTGCGGCGGCAGCTGCGGCTGCAACTCGAGTGAAGGACTCACCATCACCACGCGACCGGAGGACACCATGGCACAGAACCACATCACCCTGAAGATCGACGGCATGACCTGCGGCCACTGCGTCGCCTCCGTCACCGAGGAACTGCGGGACGTCGAGGGCGTCACCGACGTCGAGGTCATCCTCTCGGCAGGCGGCACGTCCACCGCAAACATCACCGCCAGCACCCAGATCCAGGAAACTCTCCTGGCCCAGGCGGTCCAGGAAGCCGGCTACACGCTCGTTTCCACCGACGCCTAACCCCATACCGCCCGCCCGCTGCGAGATCCGCAGACGGAAACCCCAGGAACGGAACCATGAGCAACGAGACCGACATCCCCGTCAACCAACGCATCGTCGACCTGGACATCCAGGGCATGACCTGCGCATCGTGCGTGGGCCGCGTCGAACGCAAGCTCGGAAAGATCGAGGGCGTCGAGGCCCTGGTGAACCTGCCGCTGGAATCGGCACGCGTCACCGTCCCGGAATCCGTCAGCGACGACCAACTCATCGCAACCGTCGAATCCGCCGGATACAAAGCACAGGTCAAGCCCGATAAGCACGCCCACGCCGCGATGCCTGCGGCCGCAACCCCTCCGGCGCCCGAGGCGGGCGACGGTGGCGAACACGGGAATCACGGCACCGCACCGGCACACGGACCCGAGTCGCATGCAGCCGGCATGCACGACCACGGACCCGTCGGCGGGGACTTGAGGAAGCGGCTCATCGTGGCCGCCATCCTCACCGTGCCGCTCTTCATCATTTCCATGATCCCCCCGGCGCAATTCCCGCACTGGGGCTGGGTCGCGATGGCGTTGTCCACCCCCGTGGTCTTCTGGTCCGCCTGGCCCTTCCACCGCGCCGCGGCCATCAACGCCCGCCACTTCGCCTCCACGATGGACACCCTGGTGTCCATCGGCGTGCTGGCAGCCTACTTCTTCTCGCTCTGGCAGCTGATCGCCGACCCGAACATCACGGCTCACATCGGCATGTCGATGAGCGAACACGCACTCTACTTCGAAACCGCCGGTGTCGTGGCCACGTTCCTGCTGCTGGGCCGCTGGCTCGAGGCCCGCGCCAAGTCGCGCGCCGGCAACGCCCTCAAGGCCCTGCTGGACCTGGGCGCCAAGGAAGCCACGGTGCTGCGCAACGGGGTGGAGACCAAGATCGCGGCCTCCGAGCTGGTTCCCGGCGACGAGTTCGTCGTGAGGCCCGGGGAAAAGATCGCCACCGACGGCTTCGTCGTCACGGGACACTCGGCCATCGACACCGCACTGGTCACCGGCGAATCGGTGCCCGTCGAGGTGGGTCCGGACGACACCGTCACCGGTGCCACCATCAACACCTCCGGGGCCCTGCTGGTGCGCGCCACCCGCGTCGGGGCGGACACCACCTTGGCCCAGATGGGCCGGCTGGTGTCCGAGGCGCAGACCGGCAAGGCACCGATCGCCCGACTGGCCGACCGCATTTCCGCCGTCTTCGTTCCGATCGTGCTGGTCATCGCGGTTCTCACCTTCGTCCTCTGGCTGATGTTCACCGGAGATCTGAACTCTGCCTTCACCGCGGCCGTCGCCGTGCTGGTCATCGCCTGCCCGTGCGCCTTGGGCCTGGCCACCCCGATCGGATTGCTGGTGGGAACCGGTCGCGGGGCCCAGCTGGGCATCCTGATCCGCGGACCGCAGGTCCTGGAAGACACCCGCAAGATCGACACCGTGCTGCTGGACAAGACCGGAACCATCACCGAGGGCAACCTCGCCGTCACCTCGCTGGACCCGGTCGCCGGGTTCGATGAGCCGGAGCTGCTGGCCCTGGCCGGGGCCGCAGAGTCCGGCTCCGAACACCCGATCGCCCACGCCATCGTCGCCGCGGCCCGCGCCAAGGCAGCGCTGCGGGAAACCAGCGGATTCAATTCCGCACCGGGCGGCGGCGTCCGCGCCACGGTCGGCACCCGCGTGGTTGTCGCGGGCCGGGAAAGCTGGTTGAAGGAAAACGGCATCGAACTCACCGATGGGCACCGTGCCGGACCTGCGGCAGCGCAGCGGGCCGGCGCCACCTCCATCATGGTTGGCGTCGACGGGTCCTTTGCCGGATTGGTGAACCTGACCGACACCATCAAAGAATCCTCCGCCGCCGCCATTGCCAGGCTCAAGGAACTGGGCCTGCGCCCGGTCCTGCTCACCGGCGACAACGCCGCGGTGGCCAAGCTGGTTGCCGCACGGGTCGGCATCGCCGAGGACGACGTCTTCGCCGACGTTTTCCCCGACGGCAAGGCCCAGGCCGTGCGCGAGCTACAGGCCCGCGGGCAGGTGGTCGCCATGGTCGGCGACGGCGTCAACGACGCCCCTGCACTGGCCCAGGCCGACCTGGGGATCGCCATGGGATCGGGAACCGATGTCGCCATCGAGGCCGCGGACCTGACCATCATGGGCAACGACCTGTCCCAGGTGGCCCAGTCCATCGAGCTGTCCCGCAAGACCCTGGGCACCATCAAGATGAACCTGTTCTGGGCCTTTGCCTACAACACCGCCGGCATCCCGATCGCCGCGCTCGGGTTCCTGAACCCGATGATCGCCGGGGCCGCGATGGCCGCCAGCTCCGTGCTGGTGGTCGCCAACTCGCTGCGCCTGCGCAGCTTCGGACGCAAGTAGCGCCCTCGCGAAGTCGCGCCTTGGTTCGTGGTCCCACTTGCGGGAACGTGAACGAACGCGGGGCCGTGGCCCGGGTGATCGCATCGATCATTCAGGTCACGGCCAGGGCGCATTTGCTCCGGCCCTCGAGCCTTCGAGCATTGCCTCTTCCAAGCCTCGCGGGCCCAGGGCGTCGCCGATGACCTTGTTCCGACCGGCCATGTCGGCCGCACCCGCAGGGGTGAGGGGCACTCGTCCGTGTGATGCCACGATTGTCTTGATTTCCGGTGGAATTTCCCGAATGCGCCCGGAAAACACATTTCGCAGAACCAACTCGTCGGTCCCCGCCGCCAGTTCCAGGTGCGGCAGCATCGTCATTTCGTCGACGTCCAAGCGGGCCAAATAGCCGTTCCGCTGGTACTGGTGGACTTGCTCGACCGGTGAGGGACCGGCGTAGGAGTAATACACCCTGCGGCCAAGTCCCAGAAGCAGTTCCGCACAGTCCAGGCCCGTGGGGTCGCCGCCCCAGTCGGCAATGAGCACGGGCCCATTGACCAGCTGTGGGTCGTCCAGGACCTGCCATGCATCGAGCAGTTTTCTCTGCGTCGTTGCCGCCCAAATCGCCGCGTCGCGGTAGGGCCTTGCCCCGGTGGCCGCGATGACGGAGTCGAAGCCGGCGAGCACCGCGGCGGTGGGTTGTTCACCGAGTCGAACTTCGATGCCGTTTTCCTCGATGCTGCGCTCGGCCCACACGCGCCAGGCCTTCCAGACACTCTGCTGTTCGGGCGCGACCCCGGCCATGCGCAGCTGCCCACCGATCATTTCTCGGCCTTCAAAGACCGTCACGCGTCTTCCATGCTGGGCCGCTGAAACAGCCGCCGCCATTCCCGCAGGGCCTGCGCCGATGATGGCCACGGAGTTTGTAGCCGTGCTCAGCTCCAGTCGTGCCGGCTGGGATTGGCTTGCTTCTCGCCCGGTGGCGATGTTCATGACACAGGCGATGGGAAGCCCCGCATGGTAGTGGCCGATGCATCCCACATTGCAGCCAATACAGGGAATGCCCTCTTCCCCGGTCCCTGCCTTGCGGATCAAATGCGGGTCGGCAATGTGCGCTCGCGTCATGCCCACGAAGTCCAGGGCCCCTCCCGCCACCGCCGTGTCGGCTTCCTCCAAATCGGTGATTCGGGTGGTGGCCATGATGCTTACCGAGCCATCGATTCTCTCCCGGATTCCATTCATGCGCTCGAGAATGCTGTGGGGCATCGACGCCGCCCGCGGGGCTATGAAAGTCGATCCCTGGTAGGTGGCCGAATCCCCGACGACGAAGGAAAGAAAATCTATTCCGGCTTCCCTGGCCAGGATCGTCGAGACTTCTGCGCATTCGTCGTAGCACATGGCCCCTGGACTGATCTCGTCCAACGCAATTCGTATGCCCAATGCCATGTCTTCGCGTATGTTGGCGCGAACCTCCGCGACGATTTCGAGCAGGAATCGAAGCCGGTTGCGTAGGTCCCCGCCGTATTGATCGGTACGAAGGTTGCTCCGCGGGGCGATGAACTGGGCGGGGAGGTAGGCATGGGAGGCCGAGATCTCCACGCCATCCAAGCCTGCATCCGCCATGTTCCTTGCCGACAGTGCGTAGCCGGCAATCAGTTCGCGGATGTCGTCGTCGTCCATGGCCCGCGGTTCAACATGGAACCGCGTGGAAGGCACCGCGCTGGGCGCCAGGGCTGGAGCCTTCGGTGCCGACGCGATTTGTTCGCGACCACCGTGGAAGAGTTGCACGAGCATTTTGGCGCCATGCCGATGCACCGCAGCGGCCACGGCCGAAAGTGGCTCGACAATTTCCGGCAGGTATCCGCCCAGGGTCTTCGCCGTGAGCAGCCCGCTGGGGTGCACCGCGGTCGCTTCCAGAAAAACCATCCCGATGCCGCCCCGTGCGCGCTCTTCGTGATACGCGCGCAGATCGTCGGTCGGAACGTGGTTCTCGACCAGGGATGTCTGATGTGCCGAGCTGAAGATCCGGTTCCGCACGGAAACGGGCCCTAGCTTGCCCGGAGTCAGAGCCCCATCCCGCGGTCGGGTCCGGGACAAAGGAATCGGGGCAGTTGTCATGGGATAGCACCTTTCGGGCGGCGGAGTCGGGGCCCGAAAGGGGCAAACCCATTTTCCAATACGCCCATATTGGCAATGATTGCCCGGGGCGTCAATGGCCATGGAGCCATGCTAGGAATCGGCCGGAGAGGTACCCTGCAAGCCAAGAAGCACTTCAGCCGCCGCGACCAGCCTCTGGTCCGGCAACGCAACGGACCCCGGGTCGGTGAGCGCGGCAACATCGATCCCGTCCACCAACAGCACGAGCGTTTCGGCCGTCTCCCGAACACCCAGGCTCGGCCGAAAGGCCCCGGCCGCCTCGCCCTCGGCAATGATCCCCTCCATGACCGCACACCAGCGGGCATTGATCTCCGACACCAGAAGTTGCACCTGTGCGTCACGCTGACTCTGCGCGAGCAGGTCGATCCAGACCAGGACGCGCTGGCGTCGATTGCCACCGTGGGACGCATATCGACACATGTCCAGCAGGCGCTCCCAGGGTCCCGCGGAGCCTGCCGCAATCACCGCCATGTCATCGACCACGGACTGCAGGTACCATTCCTGGGCCTTGTGAACCAACTTGCTGCGGTTTTCAAAATGGTGCTGCAGGCGCCCCACGGAAACATTTGCGACAGCGGCAATGTCCCGCATCGTGACCGAGGCGGCTCCGCGCCGGGCGATCAATTCGACGGTCGCACGCAGCATCGGCTCCAGGGATTCAGCGGAAATTCTCGGCCGCCCTCGTTGTTCCATGGTGCCAACCTACGCCACCACGGGATTGCGCACCGAAAGTCCTAGGCCGGAAGCTTTGCGGTCAATTCATCATTGTGCGCCACGCCTTCTTGACCTAGGGTGAGGTAAACACTTTGCATAGTGACGCACGACACAATGATTACTTCCATCAAACAGGATGTTTTCTAAATGGATTCAGATGCAAACGACACTCTTGGGTTCCGCGTCAAAGCCGCGCGCGAACTTCGCGGCCTGACCCTGCGCAAACTCTCCACCGCCACAGGGCTAAGTCCCGGATTCATCAGCCAGCTGGAAAACAACCGCTCCAACGCTTCCGTCGCCACCCTCAAGAACCTTGCTTCCGCACTGGGAGTTAGCACCGCCGAGCTAATCGAAGGGAGTATCAGAAATTCCCAGGGGGTGTTGCTCAAGGCCGACCGACCAACGATCCGCATGGCCGATGGCCTGACCAAGTTCATCCTGACCCGTGCCCCGCTCCGAAACCTGGAGATCTGCACCGCGGACATCGAGCCGGGCGGCAGTACGGGCCATGAGCACTACCGGCACGGAAACTCCCAGGAATTCGTGATGTGTCTTCGAGGACGCGTGCATCTGGACGTTGGCGAGGAAAAGCACGTCCTCGAGGCAGGCGACAGCATCGAATACCTCTCCTCCATCGAACACGGACTGCGCAACCTCGAGCAGGAATCCGCGGAGGTCCTCTGGGTCGTGTCCCCTCCCACCAGCTAGGCAGAACCGCTCAACGACAGACTCCCCAACGAAATGACCATCCACACCACGACGTAGGAGAAGCAATGTTCAATTCCATGGTTGGCAAGAACCGAGGGCGTGTAGCCCTGTCCCTGGCGGCGGCCTCGGCCCTGCTCCTCACGGCCTGCGGGGGCAGCGCCCCCGCAGCATCGGACATCGATCTGGGGGACGGCCCAGCCAAGGCAGGCACCATCAAGGCCGATGCGCTCAAGGGCAGCACGCTCACCTTCGTGTCCTACGGCGGTCTCTACCAAGACAGCCAGATGGCGGCGGCGGTCACCGCATTCGGTGAGGAGTCCGGTGCCAAGATCCTTTCGGACGGTCCCACCGAATACTCCAAGATCAAGGCCCAGGTCGCATCGAACAACGTGTCCTGGGACGTCGTGGACACCGGTTCCTACTGGGCCGCCAGCCAATGCGGCACCGAGTTGATGCCGCTGGACTACGACATCATCGACGTCTCAAATATCCCCGAGGAATTGGTCAGTGAATGCGCGGTTCCCGCCATGCAGTATGCCAACGTCTTCATGTACAACACCGACAAGTACAAGGACGCCCCGAGCAGCTGGAAGGACTTCTTCGATACCGAGAAGTATCCTGGCAAACGCTCGATCGACGGCACCGAGAACATCGAGGGCGGCATCATCGAAGGCGCCCTGATCGCCGACGGCGTTGCACCCAAGGACCTCTACCCGCTGGACCTGCCGCGCGCCTTCAAGAAGCTGGACACCATCAAGGACAGTCTCGTCTACTGGACCACCGGCGCCCAGGCGCAGCAAATGCTGGAATCCGGCGAAGTGGACATGTCCGTGATGTGGTCCGGCCGCGCGTTCGGCGCCGTCAAGAACGGCGCACAGTATGCCCCCGTGTGGGATGCCTCGGTCGTCGTGATGGACACCCTCACCGTCCCGAAGGGTGCAAAGAACCCCAAGGCGTCCATGGCCTTGATCAACTACTACCTGGGGGCCGAGCAGCAAGCGAAGCTCACCGAGGAATCGTCGTACTCCCCCATCAACACCCAGGCCAGGCCAAAGCTGGACGCGACAGGGAAGAATTTCCTGATCACCGACCCTGCCATCGCGGCCAAGACTCTGGTCGGCGACTTTGACTGGTGGGGCAAGAACTACACCGACGTCGCCGAGCAATGGGTCGCCTGGGTCGCAAAATGAGTTTCCCTACCCTCGAGAGCGTGCGCGAGGAATCCTCGCCGGAACTCACGGCCGCGCCCCGCTCCCCCAAACGGGGGTTGCATCTGGGGCCCGCGTTCCTGATTCTCCCGGCACTTGCCCTGGCGCTGGGAATCTTCGCCTACCCCCTCGCCGAGTCCATGTGGCGCAGCGTCTCCGATCCCGTCCCGGGGCTGCAGAACTACCAGTGGTTCGCCTCCGACTCGGCGAATTGGATGATCCTTGGCCGCACCCTGTGGATCGCTTTCCTCTCGGCCGCCATCTGCCTGTTGCTGGCTTATCCATACGCCTACTTCATGACGATCTCCGGCCCGAGAACGAAGACCGCATTGATCGTCATCGTGTTGATCCCGTTCTGGACCTCGCTGATGATCCGCAGCTTCGCGTGGATCATCCTGCTGCAGGACACCGGGCTGGTCAACGAAATTCTCTCCTGGGTGGGGCTCGGGCCCTTCAGCATGATACGCAATACCACCGGCATCCTCATTGGCATGGTCCAGGTGCTGTTGCCCTTCATGGTGCTTCCCCTGTATTCGGCCATGAAGAACGTTGACCTGCGCCTGGTGCAGGCCGCGGCAAGCCTTGGCGCCCGCCCTTCAGTAGCTTTTGCCAAAATTTTCTTCCCGCTGGCCATGCCCGGGGTGATTTCCGGTTCACTGCTGGTCTTCATCCAGGCACTGGGCTTCTACATCACCCCGGCGCTGCTCGGCTCACCCTCGCAGATGCTCATTTCCCAGTACATCTACGTCCAGGTCAACGGACAGCTCGAATGGGGCCGCGGTTCCGTGTTGGGCGTCCTGTTGTTGACGGCAACCCTTCTATTGCTCGGATTGCTCGCGCTCTTGACCAAGCGGAGCAAACGCAGCACCGGTGACGATGGAGATCTCTTGTGAAACACAGCCCCCTGACCCGCGGCCTGCTGGGCTTCTACACCGCCCTCGTGGCCTTCCTGCTCATCGCCCCCACGGCCGTTGTCATCCCGCTGAGTTTCACCGACAAGGCGTCGTTGAGTTTCCCGCCCACCGGATGGTCAACGCGCTGGTACAGGAACTTCTTTGAGGACCCGGCCTGGACCTCTGCCTTCGGCAATTCGATCCTCGTGGCGCTGATTGTCGTCGTGGTGGCCACCAGCGCCGGCACCGCCGCCGCCGTGGGCATCAGCCGATGGAAGCGGCGTCGCTGGGCCAAGGCCTCCCAGGTGCTGGTGCTCGCCCCCTTGGTGGTCCCCTCGATCATCCTGGCCATCGGAATCTACGCCATGTTCCTGCGCTTCCAGCTCCTCGGCACTCTGCTGGGCTTCGTGGCTGCGCACTCGATTCTCGCGATCCCCTTCGTGCTGGTCTCCGTTACGGCGGCATTGGCGGGGTATGACGAACGTCTGAGCACAGCGGCGGCTTCCCTGGGCGCAACCCGCTGGGAGTCGTTCCGCGCCGTGATGCTGCCGCTGATCATGCCGGGGGTCGTCTCCGGCGCACTCTTCGCCTTCGTCACCTCGTTCGACGAGGTCGTACTCTCAATCTTTATCAAGAGCCCCTATCTGGAAACACTGCCCGTAAAGATGTACGCATCGGTCACCCGCGACACCGATCCGACCATCGCAGCCGCCGCAACCATGATCATGCTGCTCACCACCGTCATCATCGCCGTTGGCCTTTTGAGCATGCGCAGGAGGAAACATGTCTAATCAAGAACCGGGAACCGGGATCAGCATCGATGTCCGCAACGCCACCAAGCGCTATGAGAAGTCGGTCGCCGTCGACGACGTCTCATTGAGCATCAAGCCCGGAGAATTCATCACCCTGTTGGGCCCCTCGGGTTCCGGCAAGACCACGACACTGAACCTCATCGCGGGATTCACGGACCTGTCCAGCGGTTCCATCGAAATCGATGGGCGCAGGGTCGACAACGTCCCGGCCCACAAGCGCGGGCTGGGCGTGGTCTTCCAGCACTACGCCCTCTTCCCGCACATGAACGTCGCCGAGAACATCGCCTTCCCCCTGCGCCAACGCAAAATCCCCAAGGAGGCCCAGGCCCGGATGATCGGAGAAATCCTGGAAACCGTGGGGCTTGCCGGCTACCAGGACCGCTACCCGAAGGAGCTCTCCGGAGGCCAGCAGCAGCGCGTCGCGTTCGCCCGCGCCATGGTGTTCGACCCGATGGCCCTCCTCATGGACGAACCCCTCGGCGCCCTGGACAAGAACCTGCGCGAAAAGCTCCAACTTGAAATCAAGCGCATCCACCAGGAAGTGGGCCGCACTTTCGTTTTCGTCACCCACGACCAAGAGGAAGCGCTGATCCTCAGCGACAGGATAGCGATCTTCAACAACGGCCGCATCGAGCAGGTGGGAACCAGCAGCGATCTCTACGAACGGCCCGAGAGCCTCTTCGTTGCCAGATTCATGGGGGAATCAACGGTCTTCAAGTCCGCGGTTTCCAGCAACGGCACCGATTGGTCCATGGACTTCCACGGCACGACGATCCACGGCGCCGCGAGTGGTGGCACGCCTTCCAGCGGGGCGCTTGTCCTGCGCCCGGAACAGATGCGCGTTGCCGAATCCGAATCCGAGGTCCCGCTGGGCTCAACAATGGTCCCGGTCAAGATCATCCAGAACATTTACCTGGGTTCCGGGCACAAGTACGAGCTGCTGCTGCCCGACGGCACCACCGGCATCGTTCGAACGCCGCGGGAACGAGGCACCTCCCTGCGCCCCGGAGACAACGCCTGGGTCCACTGGAACGCCGAACACGGCGTGCTGCTCAACGACCACGACCTTGTCTCCACCACCTGATCCAACCCAGACCACCAGGAGCTATTCCATGACAGTAAACGGCAACGTTTCATTCTGGTTCGCGGCCGACGGGATCCCGGGCCAGCGCCCGCCGCTGACGGCGGACACCACCGCTGACGTGGTTATCGTCGGGGCGGGCTACACGGGCCTGTGGACGGCGTACTACCTCAAGAAAGCGGACCCCTCGCTGGACATCGTGGTGCTCGAAAGCAGATTTGCCGGCTTCGGGGCCTCTGGGCGCAACGGCGGCTGGCTCACCAATTCGATCACCGGCGGCCGGGCACAATACGTCAAGTCCCATGGACGCAAGAAGGTCGGGCGATTCCAGGAATTGCTGAACGAGACGGTCGACGAGGTCATCGCCACCGCGGGGACGGAGGGCATCGACGCGGACTTCCACAAGGGCGGTGAACTGAACGTCGCCCGCAACGAGGCCCAGCTCGCGCGCCTCCAGGCGCAGGCGGACTCCGAGTCGCTGTGGCCCGAGGCCAACATCCGCCTGCTGGACGCGGCAGAAACCCGCGAACGGGTGCAGATCGCCAATGCACTGGGTTCCATTCACCACCCGCATGCGGCCCGCATCCACCCAGCCAAGCTCGTGCGCGGACTGGCAGACGCAGTCGAACGCCTGGGCGTGCGCATCCACGAGGGGACCACCGTCGAGGAGATCCGACCCCATAAGGCGATCACCGCATACGGCACGGTTGAAGCGACTTACATTCTGCGCGCCACCGAGGGCTTCACGGCCAATCTCAAGGGTTCACATCGCGAATGGCTGCCCATGAACTCCTCGATGATTGCCACCGAACCGCTCCCTGATTCGGTGTGGGAACAGCTCGGGTGGAACGACAGGGACACCGTGGGGGACATGGCCCATGCCTACATGTACGCCCAACGCACCCACGATGGACGCATCGCCCTGGGCGGGCGGGGAGTGCCATACCGCTACGGGTCAAGGACCGACACCGACGGGGCAACCCAGCCCGGCACGATCGCGTTGCTCACCAACATCTTGCATGACATGTTCCCCGCTACGCGAGGCGCTGCCATCGACCATGCCTGGGCCGGGGTTCTTGGCGTCCCTCGTGATTGGAAGGCGACGGTCGGCCTCGATCCGGTCACCGGTCTGGGCTGGGCCGGCGGGTACGTCGGCACAGGAGTGACTGCCACCAACCTGGCCGGGCGCACGCTGCGCGACCTCATTCTGGATCCGGGAAGCGAATTGGCGCAGATGCCGTGGGTCAATCGCAAGGTGCGGCGCTGGGAAGTCGAACCTGCCAGGTGGGTTGCCGTTCAGGCGCTTTACAAGGCCTACGGCATGGCGGACCAGGCGGAGAATCGCGGAAAATCCGCAACCTCACGCATTGCCGAGATTGCCGACCTCGTCTCCGGCCGGGCGTAGGCCTTGAATCCGATGGACCGCCGGCAGCAGAACGACTGGCCTTGACCGCCCCCAGCCACATCGGGACGTTGGACGGGGCAGCCCCGGCTAGCTGCGCAATTCGTCGGCTCGCACCAGCAGCACGCCGCCGACGATCAACATGCCGCCGAGCAGCTGGACCCCGGCGGGCAGTTCGCCCAGCAGCAGCCAGGCCCAAAGCACGGCGAAGAGCACCTCGGTGAGCGAGATGAAGGAGGCGAGCTTCGAGCCCAGCGCCCGGGCGGCCATGATGCCGGTGACATAGGCAATGACGGTGGAGAAAAGGATCAGCCCGCCCAGTGCCACCCACCACTGGGTTTCCCAATCGGCCAGCTTCACCGGCACGAACCTCACCTGCATGTCCAGCACACCGACCAGTCCCAGGAGCCCCATGGCCATGGACCCGACGAGCAGCCCGCCGGTGGCCAGCACGATCGGCGGCAGCGCCCCGTCGGCGCGGGCACTGACGAAGAAGTAGACCGTCAGTCCGACGGCGGCTCCCAATCCCCAGAGCACGCCGATCGGGTCCACCCGCGTCTCCCCCGTCAAATCCAGGACGGCAACCAGCCCGGCAAGCGCCAGCAGGGCGCCGCCGATCGTCATGGCCTTGGGCGTCTTGCGGTGTCGGACCCAAAGGAAGAGCACGATCAGCACCGGGGCCAGGTATTCCAACAGCAGGGCCACGCCCACGTCGAGCCGCTCGACGGCCAGGAAATAGCAGAACTGGCAGGCACCGACGCCGAATAGCCCAAAGAGCAGGATGGACTTCCAATTGCTCGCCACCAACGGCCACTTGCCTCGCATGACCAAAAGTGTCGGAATCAGCAGCACCAGCGCGGCCCCGGCCATGCGCAACGTCACGGCAGCGGCGGGGCTCCAGCCGGCCTCCAGCAGGGACTTGGCGAAGGAACCGGAAAGGCCGAAGACCGCCGAGGAAAACAGGGCGATGCCCACGCCTCCCAGACGGGGGCGCGGGGAAGCCACGGGGACCGCGGGGAGTGCCGGCTGTGCCAACTGGGTGGGGATTTCTTCTCTTGGCACGGCGGTGCGCTCCCTAGGGCGAAGGTGGTCCGACGAGGGGCCGGGCTCGTAAGCCACACTCCCGTCAGGAGTAAAACTATGTATGATCATGACATTAGAACCACGCGGGTTCTCCCGTCAATCCATATGGCACCACAGGAGTCACAATGATCTTTGCCCCTGACACGGAGGTTGCCCTCGGGAGTGTCGTGGCGCTCATCAACTCGTCAACCCAGGTTTCCGATGGCCTGCTCACGCGCGCCGATCTCGACGAGTTTCTCAAGGCACAGGGGTTCACCGGATCCCGGACCCACAACGACGCGGAGCTGCGCTCGGTCCGGCAGCTGCGCGCCCAGTTGCGCGGACTGTGGCTCGCGTCCGAGCAGGAGTCGGTGGACCAGGTCAACAACATCCTGCGCAATGCCCGTGCCCTGCCCCAGCTGGTCAAGCACGATGGGTGGGAATACCACATCCACGCCACCACGCCGGAGGCGCCGCTGAGCGAACGCATGGCGGTGGAGGCGGCCATGGCCCTGGTGGATGTGCTCCGTTCGGGCGAATTGTCACGGCTGCGGATCTGCGCGGCCGAGGACTGCGAGGCGGTGCTGCTGGACCTGTCCCGGAACCGGTCAAAGCGCTATTGCGACACCGGCAACTGCGCCAATCGCGAGCACGTGCGCGCATACCGCCAACGAAAATCCGAGCAAAAACACGGACTGTGAACATACACTGGTGCCATGGCCGAAAGTGCATTCGGCCCGTGGATCGGAGGAGCACCGTGAACAGCGAAGAAGTACCGCAACCACACGCCGCTGACGAGTACGAAGTCGACCTGGAAAAGTCCAACGACGGCCCGGTACGAGCCGCCGCCCGCTGGGCTGCGGGGCTGGTCGATGCATTCTTCGGTGGGGACGGATCCGATGCCGTCGGTGCCGCAGTCGTGGTCCACCGGATCGACAACAATGCAGAGGTGCTGCGCATCAATGCCGGCAGCATCGAGGAAGCCGAGTCCCTGGTGACGATGGTGCGCTCGGACCTGGAGGACTTGGATCACGACGAGTTCCTGGACCGCTGGGGCGGACGAGACGGCGCCGAGCCCGCGCTCTAACCAGGGGCCGGCGCGCAGCCCACGAGGAATTGCGTGTAGCCCATCGAGATGGCCCACACCCTGGCCAGGAACCCAAGCACCTCGGCGAGGAGCCGGTTGCCCGGGACCAGCCGCCAAGCAACGATGCCGCCCGGGAAACCCGGGCGGCATCGTTCAAAAGCGTGGTTTATCTAGTTCTTCTGCTCGGGCTTTTCGTCCGGGGTTTCCGATGAGCGGTTGATCCCGGCTCCGGTTCCCATTTCCTCGGGGTTGTCCTTGCCCGCCATGGTCATCACGGAGATGACCAGCAGGCACGCGACGAAGGCGACACCGAAGGCCACCAGCCCGATGTCGATGCGCAACGGGTTGTCCGACCCGCCGGTGGACGAGATCGCGGCGACGACGCCGGCGATGATGGCCATGACCAGGGAGAAGGACAGGGGTGCCTTGATGCTCTGCTGCCAGGACTTCTTCTGCTTGGCTGGGGTGTTGCCCACGAAAGGCCCTCCTACAGGTTTTTGGTTCGACATCTATTCTAGCTCCAAAGACCGGGCTCGGGTTCCTTGGCGGCATGGCGCAGGCCGAAGGCCGAAATCAATTCGAAGACCGCCAGGATGATGGCGCCGCCGCCAGCCAGGCCGAGCAACGCGTGGGCGTCCAGCTGCAGGCCCATCAACAGCGAAGCCCCGGCACCCAGGGACACGAACCCGGTGACCAGCTGGTCCTTGAACGGGAGGAAACCGGCGCGGTGCCGAATGAAGACCACGATTTCCAGCACCCCCGCAATGATCCAGGCAGACGCCCCGGCGATGGCGACAACAAGGTTCTCGGGGCGGAACGCCATGACCAGGCCCGCGAGGATCATGGCCACCGCCGCCCCCGCGTAAAGCCCCCGTACGGACTTCGGGGCGCTCGGGGCGCTGGCGTAGTCCCAGAGGAACTTCGCGCTGATCACCATGAAGGCAGCCAGCGAATAGGCCAGCACCTGGCTGTTGGCACTGGAGGCGGGCCAGAAAATGGACAAGAGCGCAAAACCGGCGGCCGTCGCGGCGCGCCCCATGACGGGGGTGGCTACTTCGGCGGCAATGGTTGCGGGGATTTTGACTGCAGGCACGCCTACGAGTCTACCGGCGATGGGCCGCCGGACCTTATTCGCGCCCGGGCCGCCGGCGGATCAGCTCCGGGCCCAGGTCCGCGATCGTCGCGGCCCCCATGAGCTGCATGTTGACCTCGATTTCCTTGGCCAGCAGTTCGATGACCCGCGCAACGCCCTGCTCGCCGCCGGCCATCAGGCCGTAGAGGTAGGCGCGGCCGATGAGCACGAAGTCGGCACCGGCGCAGAGCGAAGCGACGATGTCGGCGCCGGACATGATGCCCGAGTCCAGGATGATCTCCACCCCCGCACCCACCTCGGCCCGCACCTCGGTGAGCGCCTCGAAGGAGATCGGGGCGCGGTCCAGCTGCCGCCCACCGTGGTTGGAGACGACCAGGCCGTCGGCCCCGGCATCGATGGACTTGCGGGCGTCCTCCGCGGTGAGCACGCCCTTGACGAAGAGCTTGCCGTCCCAGATGGAGCGGATCCACTCCAGGTCCGCGAAGGAGAGCGTCGGGTCGAACATCGAGTTGATCAGCGTGGGCAGGTCGGTGGCGCTGTTGGACAGCGAGGCGAACTTCAGCGAGTCAGTGGTCAGGAAGTTGAACCACCATTCGGGGCGGTAGGAGGCGTCCAGCACGGTCTTGAGGTTCAGCCGCGGCGGGATGACCATGCCGTTGCGGGCATCGCGCAGGCGCTGGCCGGCCACCGGGGTGTCGACGGTGACCAGCAGCGTGTCATAGCCCGCTGCCCGGGCGCGCTCGAGCAGCTGGCGCGACTTTTCGCGGTCCTTCCACAGATAGAGCTGGAACCAGCGGCGGGAATCGGGTGCCGCCTCGGCCACTTCCTCCAGCGAGCGGGTGCCCATGGTGGACAGGGAAAACGGGATGCCGGCGGCTGCGGCGGCGCGCACCGCGCCGGTCTCACCCTCGGCGTGCATGAAGCGGGTGAACCCGGTCGGCGCGATGCCGAAGGGCAGCGCGGAAGCGCCCCCGGCAATGGTGGTGGACAGATCCGCCTTCGCGGTGCCGTGCAGGATGCGCGGGATCAGCTCGATCTCATCGAAGACCTCCCGGGAGCGCGTGTAGGTCAGTTCGCGCTGCGCTGCGCCGTCGACGTAGTCGAAGGCCGGGGTGGGGGTGCGCCGCTTGGCGATGGCGCGCAGGTCCCACACGTCGGCGGCCTTGGCCAGGCGCGCGGCCCGCCGGTCCAGGGTGACGGGCTCGAACTTCATCAGCGAGCGGAGTTCGGAAATCTGCGGCAGGCGACGCTTCATGTGGGGGCTGTCCGGCTTTCTGTGGTTCGTGCGTTGGCAAACGAGGCGGGGTGGCGCCCGTGGACGGGCAGGTCAGTTGTTGGCGGGAACCCGCATGGAAAGCAGGACGGCGAACGCCGAGAGCAGGCAGCAGGCCAGCAGGTAGCCCGCGGCCAGGTGGGTGCTGCCGTCCGCGGCGTTGACCAGGGCCGCGGCGATCAGCGGGCTGAGTCCGGCGACCACGGCCCCGTTGGTCTCGCGGGCCACGCCGATGCCGCTGAGCCGGCGCTGCGGCGGGAAGAGGTTGGTGAGGAACGCGCCTTGGGCGCCGCTGGTGGCCGGGATGACCAGCCCGTAGCCCAGCGCAATGGCGGTGAAGGCCAGCGCGAAGCTTCCGGCGGTGAGCAGAGAGAAGATCGGATAGGCCAGGGCCGCGCCCATGACGGAGCCGAAGAGCAGCACCTTTGGTGCCCCGAACCTGTCCGAGAGCCAGCCGCCCACCGGGGTCAGCGCGACCGAAACCAACGAGCCCAGGGTGACGGCCAGCAGGGCGTCCGGCTTGGCCAGTCCGACCAGCGGGGAGGTCATGAGGCTCAGGGCGTAGACGGCAAGGATGTAGTTCATGGCGTTGTGCCCGGTGATGGAGAAGAACCCGATGAGCACCTGGCGCCAGTCGCGGGCCAGCACGTCGCGCAGCGGCAGTCGCGCCTTGGTCCTCTCGGCCCTGGCCTTCTCGATGGCCCGGGAGTATTCGGGGGTCTCCTCGAGCCGGTTGCGGATGTACAGGGCCAACAGGAAAAGCACCGCGGATACCAGGAACGGGACGCGCCAGGCCCAGCCCAGCAGCACGTCGGTGCCCAGCGAGGAGACGGCAAAGAAGGCGAAGGTCGCCAGCGCGATGCCGGCCGGCGGGGTGGAGAGCACCAGCGAGGTGTAGAAGCCGCGGCGCTTGGGCGGGGCGAACTCGGCCACCAGCGTCATCGCTCCGGCCAGTTCGGCTCCCGCGCCGAAGCCCTGCAGCAGCCGCAGGATGACCAGCAGCAACGGGGCGGCTGCGCCGATCGCGGCGCTGGTGGGCAGCAGGCCCACGCCGACGGTGGCCACGCCCATGAGGATGATCGTGAGCATCATGGCGGGGCGGCGGCCGTACTTGTCTCCGATGTGCCCCACGATGACCCCGCCCAGCGGGCGGGCGACGAATCCCACCGCGAAGGTGGCAAACGCCATCATGGATGCGGCGGAGGCCACGGCGTCGGAGAAGAACAGCGGGGCTATGACCAGCCCGGCCGCGGCGCCGTAGAGCGCGTAGTCGTACCATTCGATGACCGTGCCCAGCACCGCGGCAAACACCGCACGGCGTCCGGCCGGGGATAGTCGGTTCCCGGCGGTGGACTGTTCGTCGGCGTGCAAAGCGGGGTTAGTGGTCATCCTTGACACCCATCCGTTCAAAACTCCATGAAAAATCCCTGAAAGATATTTCTAACAGGCAGGTAGTATCTTTCACAAGGGCCACGGACGCAGCCGGCCCAATGTGACGCGGGCCCCTGGCCCGCCTGCCCAAGGGAGAACCGCCGATGAGTCCCTCGCTCACCGACCGCCTGGTCGTCCAGTTGCGCGCGGCCATCCTCACCGGACAGATCGCCCCGGGCAGCATCGTGGTCGAACCGCGACTGGCCGAGGAATACTCCGTCTCCAAGACCCCGGTCCGCGAGGCGCTGCGTCTGCTTACCTCCCAGGGCCTGCTCACGGTGCTGCCCAAGAAGGGCTACCTGGTGCGCACCATGGGGCTCAACGATGTCCAGGAAACCCTGGACCTGCGCATGCTCCTGGAACCGCACGCCGCCGCTGCCGCCGCAGGGTTCCTGCCGCAGCAGCTCACCGTGCAGCTGCGCCAGCTGCTCGACACCCAGGCCGTACTCTCCCCCGCGGATCCGCTGGGAGCCATGAATGCGGCGCAGGACTTCCACCAGGCGATCGCGGACGCCTCGCGCAATTCACGCCTGGCCGATTCCCTGCGGCGCTGCTTCGATGAGACCGCCCGCGCCCACCATGTGCTTCCGGGGCTGCAGAACTACATGGGCGCGCCCACCGAGCTGGCCGAGCACGAGGCCATCTACGCGGCCATTGCCGCGGCGGATGCGCGGGCTGCGGAGGAAGCCATGCGCGTGCATCTGCGTTCCATTCGCACCGCCATGGCGCAGCAGTTCACCGATCCCGGCAGCCTCTGGGCCTGAGCCTCCCCGTGGTTCAGGCTCCCAGGCGCATCCACTTGTCGTTGCGCACCCGCCAAGTGAGGGTCGCGGCGCGGGCGAGCATGAAGCCCAGTCCGAACGCCACCCAGATCCAGGCGACGGCCGAGACCCCGGGGTGCTCGAACAGCGTGACCACGAACAACATCGGCAGGTAGGCCGCCAGGTTGATCATGCCGGCAACGGCCAGATAGCGCGCGTCCCCGGCGCCGATGAGCACCCCGTCCAGCACGAAGACGAGTCCGCACACCGGCTGGGATGCGGCCAGGATCCAGACCCCGACCATGGTCGCCTGCCGCACCGAGTCATCCGAGGTGAACAGTGCGCCGACAAAGGGAGCAACGACGGCCAACAGCGCGCCGGTCGCCACCCCGAAGTACACGCCCCAGCGGCACATGGTCTTGGTGAGCAGGTTCGTCCGCCCCGCATTCCCGGCACCCAGTTCCTTGCCGATCAGCGCCTGCGCGGCAATGGCCAGGGCGTCCAGGGCGAAAGCCATGAACGTGAAGATGGTGAAGACCAGCTGGTGTGCCGCGAGCGTGAGCGCACCCTGGCCGGTGGCCACCCAGACCGTGGCGAGCAGGGCCAGGCGCAGCGACAGCGTGCGCAGCATCAACCAGGATCCGACTTGCCCGGTGCTCAGTACCCCGCGGCCGTGCGGCGCCAGCGACTGTCCGGCCTTGCGGATCCGCGGGACGAGCATCCACAGGTAAACCGCCGCCATTCCCCACTGGGCGATCGAGGTGCCCAGCGCGGCACCTGCAACCGACATGCCGACCGGGTAGACCAGGATGAAGTTCAGTGCGATGTTGGCGGCGAAGCCGAACCCGGCCACATACAGCGGGGTCTTGGTGTCCTGCATGCCGCGCAGCACCCCGGTCGCGGCCAGCACCAGCAACATCGCGGGTATGCCGAAGGTGGAATATTGGATGTAGTCCACCGCGAACCCGCGCACCTCGCCCTCGGCGCCCATGGCGGTTGCCAGCATGGGGGCGCCGAAGAACCCGGCCAGGCCGAGGACCACGCCCAGGCCGACGGCAAGCCAGATCCCGTCGCGCCCGGCGGCCATGGCCTTGCCGATATTGCCGGCACCGATGGCCCGTGCCACGGCGGGGGTCGTGGAATATGCCAGGAACACCATCAGTCCCACGGCGGTCTGCAGGACCGTGGTTCCCAGCCCTGCTCCGGCGAGTTCGTTGATGCCCAGGTGGCCGATGATGGCCATGTCGGCGAGCAGGAAGAGCGGCTCTGCAATGAGCGCGCCAAGCGCGGGCACCGCGAGCGCCAGAATGGTTCGCCCCAGCCCACGCGAGGATTCTGGGGTGACGACCTGGTTCCTGGCTGCTTCCTTCACCCATTCAGACTACCGGTCGGGGCGGTGCCAATAATTTGCCAAAGCCCCTCTTGACACAAACAGGTTTGCGTTACAAACTTGTTTGCAGATCGACCTTCACTTCAGGCCATTCACGGCACCCCGAAAGAAAGGCATCAACATGAACACGAACCCGGCTTCCGCCTCCGAGCAAGAGCTTGATCCGCGCGCGGCACTGGCAGCGATCAACCAGACCGCCACCGCAACCCGCGCTTCCATCGAACCCAACGTCGCGGCCATCTACTTCGTGTGGGCCGCCGCCTACCTTGCCGGCTACGGACTACTGCATGGTGCGGCCTTCGACTGGCTCCCGCTTGCCTACACGACCGCACTGGTCATCGGCGGGGTCATCCTGCTCGCGGCAGTCGCGTACACCGCGGTCCTCGGTATCCGCTCCGGATCCCAAATCCGCGGAGACTCCAAGTTTTCGGGCATGGCCTACGGCATGAGTTGGATGGGCGGTCTTGCCACCGTGGCGGTGTTCAGCATCGCCTTCGCCAAACTCATGCCCGACTCCGCGCAGCTGGCGACCGGCTGGCTGATCAACGCCGTGGCCATCCTGGTCGTGTCCCTGATGTACATGGCCGGGTCCGCAATCTTCCAGGACCGCGCCATGTTCACCCTCGGGGCATGCTTCACCGTGCTGAACGTCGCCGGCCTGGTCGCCGGACCCGACGCCTTCATCGCCATCTTCGCCATCGGCGGCCCGGTCCTCTTCATCGCCGCCGGCATCCTCGCCCTGGCCCGCCGCCGCACTTTCCCGGCGGCGAAGTAGCCATGGCCGAGCTGGATCCACTCATCCACGCAGATGCCAGGCTGCGGGTCATGTCGGCGCTGAACACCCTGGGGCCGAAGGAGTCCATGGCGTTCCCCAAGCTGCGCGGGATCCTGTCCATGACCGCGGGAAACCTCTCGACGCACCTGCGCAAGCTGGAGGATGCCGGGTACATCTCCCAGAACAAGGTCATCGAAGGCCGAAGCCCCGCCACTTATGTGGGCATCACGGCCAAGGGCGTCGCGGCCTTCGAGGCCTACAAGGCCCAGCTGATCCAGTTGCTGTAGGTCGGGAGCCCCTGGCCTATTGGCTCCGGCGCAACCCGCCCAGCGCCAACAATGCCGCCAGCACCAACAGGGAAACCACCGAAAGCACCAGCCCCGGCCAATCGGCCGCGTTGAACGCCAGGCCGATGACCCAGCCGAAGAGCGAAGACCCGGAATAGTAGGCAAGGTTGTAGAGGCTGGCGGCCTGCGCCCGTCCGCCGACTCCCAGCATCGGGATCCAGCCGCTGGCCACCGAGTGGGCGGCAAAGAACCCGGCGGTGAACACCAGCAGCCCGATGACGACAGTTGGCAGGAAATCGGCCAGCGTCACCACCAGGCCCGCGGCCATCAGGCCGATTGAGGCCAGCAGCACCGGCAGGCGATTGAAGCGCGCCACCAACGCCCCTGACTGGCGCGATGACCAGGTTCCCGACAGGTACGCCACGAACACCAGAGAGGCCAGCGAGGCGGGGATCAGGAAGGGCGGGGCCTCCAGCCGGAAGCCCAGGTAGTTGTAGACCGCCACGAAGCCGCCCATGAGCAGGAAGCCCTGCGCATAGAGGACCAGGAGCGACCCCTTGCGCAGGTTCATCCACAGCTTTTTCCACAGGGGTATGCGGTTGGGGCTGTGCCAGGGCACCGGGGTGAATCCCCGCGGCTTGGGTGCCACCGCGATGAACACACCGGCCGCGATGGCGGCCATCACCGAGACCACCAGGGTGCCCAGGCGCCAGGAGACGAATTCACTCAAGGGTCCTGCGACCAGTCGCCCGGCAAGCCCGCCCAGGGTGGTCCCGGAAATGTAGGTCCCGGCCGCAACCGCCGAATGCAGCGGCGAGACCTCCTCGGAAAGGTACGCCAGCGCCACGGCGGGGATGCCGCCCAGGGCCAGGCCCTCGATGAAGCGCAGGGCCAGCAGCCACTCGAAGCCGGGGGAAAACGGGACCGCCAGCCCCAGCGCCACGGCGGCCAACACCGCAAAGGTCATGGCGCGCAACCTTCCCATGCGGTCCGCCAGCAGCGACCAGAAGAGCACCGAACAGGCCAGTCCCAGGGTCGCGGCGGAGACGGCAAGTGCCGCATCGGCCTCGGTCACCGACAGGTCGCGGGCCAGTTCCGGCAGCACGCCCTGGACCGAGTACAGCTGGGAGAAGGTGGCGACCCCGGCGGCGAACAGCGCCAGGATCATCTTGCGGTAGCCGGCGCTGCCATGGATATGGCCGTGCCAAGACGCGGATTCTTCGGGAACGCTACTCACGTGTGAGGGGGTTCTTTCGTTCGATTTCTACTGCTGGATGAGCGGCAGCAGCGTGTAGGACAGGATCAGCGCCACCGCGTTGTTGAAGACATGCAGGACGTAGGAGTACGCGAGCGACTTGCCCGTGAGCACATAGGCCAGGGACATCATGATCCCCAGCGTCGTATAGGGAATCGCGGACGTCAGGTCGAAGGACCCGGAGCCGACGAAGTGCAGGGAGGTGAAGAGCACCACCGAGATCGCCACGCAGACCCAGACGTTGAGCCTGCGGCTGAGCTTGCCGATGAGCAGGTGGCGGAAGACGTATTCCTCCACGAACGGGCCCAGGAGCGCGGTGACCACGAACATCGTGGCGAACGGCACCGACCGGGTCATGCCCTCGATGGCCAGCTGGTTCTCGCTCTTGACCGGGTTCCCCATGGAAACCAGCACGATGGAGCTGATGATCAGCGAGCCCAGCCAGCCGCCGGGGACCATCAGGGCCTTGGCCCACGGGTGGTACTTGAACGTGGCGAAGGAGGTCCGCAACGCCTCGAAGCCCATGATCATCGCCCCGGTGAACACCACGACGTAGATGATGAGGTTCACGCCGAATTGCGCCGAATCCTGGTTCTTGAAGGCCTCGACGAACCCGGGGACCATGGCCAGCAGGCCGCCGGCGCCAAGAATGAAGAGCACCAGGTAGGTCCCCAGCACCACCACGTCCCCGCGCCGCATGGGCCCGGAATCGAAGACCGGTTGCCGCCTGCGCGGCGGCGGGGCGTATGGGTACGGGACGGGCGTTTGGTGCATGGTTTCCACCCTACCGAGCGTGGACCTCTCCCGGATCCACTTCCGGGCGGCCCGCGCGGCTCATTGGACGCGCAGGCCCAGTTCGTTTGCAAGGATGGGCGCCAGGTCCAGGAGCTGCTCGAAGCTCACCGTGGCGCCCTTGAGCGAGGTGATGCCCGAGAGCGTGCGCAGGCGCGCCCCGCGCAGGTCCACGTCCTTGAGCTTGGCGCCGTTCAGGGCCAGCGTGTCGATGGTGCAGTCGATGAAAGTGACCCGTTCCAGGTTCGCTCCCCCGGCGTCGAGCTCCTCGATGTGCACGTCGCGGAATTCCACGTCCTTGATCTTCGCCCGGCGCAGGTTCAGGTAGCCGAGCTTGGCGCGCTCGAACTTCACCGAGCGGAAGGTGGAGCCGTAGAGCTCGGCCGAGCCGATGCGCCCGCCCACCACGGCTGTGTTCCACCAGCCGGAGTCCGGGGCCTCGAGCACCGGGGCGTTGACCTCCTCGATGAGGCAGTCCCCGAAGGTCACCCGCGCCATGGGCGCGCCCTGCAGGGAGACGGAGCGGAAGATGCATTCGGTGAAGACCGCGTCTTCCAGGTCCACCCCGTCGGCATCGTCGGAGTCGAAGAGCAGGCCCTCGGCCCGCCCGTCCGTTTCCAGCCCGGTCAGGTCCCCGGAACCGGTGGTGGCCGGTTCCTTGAAGGCGGGCAGACGCGGGGCTTTCACGGAGGCAGGCATGGGCAATAGCTTATGCGGCGAATCCGCTCGATTCCGGCCGGTGCGCACGTTGGCTTTCTCACCTGCCTGCGGCTTGACGAAATGCCGCCCGAGGTGTCCGGCAGATGCCGCTACTTGCCGGTGGCGAAGGCCTGGTCCCGCTCCAGTTCCTTCGCGAGCCCGGGCGCCAGGGAGGCGGAGAAATCGTGGGAGAGGTGCGACTGGTCGTAGTAGGTGATCAGCGAGCCGATGACGGCGAAGCAGGTCTGGGACGAGCAGATGGAATCGGTCATATCCGCGCGCACGATGCCGGCCGGCGCGGTGCCGCTGTCCAGTGCCTTTTGCAGGTTCTGCCTGATCGACATGCCCTGCTTGCGGCTCACCGCGCAGGCCAGCGGGTCATCGGGGTTCGAGGCCACGCAGGTGGGCACGTTCTTGTTGCCCAGGCGCGGCAACTCGTGAATCACCGCGACGGTCTTGCCGGCATCGATCCAGGACTGCCACAGGCTGGTGAAGCCCTCGGTGGCCGGATCCTTGAACTCGTAGCCCGGGGAGGAGATCCAGCTGCGCTTGTTGCCCTGCGCGGCGACGATCACCGCGTCGAGGTCCGGATCCGCGGCGAGCTTCGGTCCCAGCGCGCGCACCGATTCGGTGCAGAGGCGCTCGGCCGTGCCGCCGAGCTTCTCCGCTCCCTTGAGCGCAGCCACCGAGGGCGAGCAGCCGGAGCGGATGTGCGTCACGATTTCCCAGTCGCGCTCGTTGGCGATCTTCACCAGGGCCGGCAGCCAGGCCGAGGCGTGCGAGTCCCCCACCACGGCAACGCGCAGCTTCGGGTCGGCGCTGTTGCCCAGCCGGCAGCTGGATTCGCCCACCTGCAGGGTGTCGGTCTCGCAGCCCGGGAACAAGGGGGCGCGGACCTGCTGGGAGACCGCAACCGCCGAGGGGTAGGGAGCGAAGCCGGAGGCGACGGGCAGGCAGTCGGCGGGGTGCGCCAGGGTCCCGGCACCGTAGCACGTCGAGTTCACATCCATCCTTGGCAGGTTCGCGCTTTGCGCGGAGGCCGCGGTTCCCGCCCAGGCGAGGGAGGCCAGCACCAGCATCCCGGCCAGCGCGAAGAGGAACGCGTTGCGCAGCGGCTTCAGCCACGTCCCGAAGCGCAGCGGGTCCTCGATGAGCAGCTGGGACAGCCAGGCCAGGGCCAGGGTCAGGCCCAGGATTCCGGCCTCGTGGTACCACTTGGGCTCGGCGTGCAGCACGAAGGGGGCCACGATGATCAGCGGCCAGTGCCACAGGTACGCGCCGTAGCTTTTGTCACCGACCCAGCGCATGGGCCGGACCGAGAGCCAGGTGGAGTGGAAGAAGAAGTGCAGCCCGGGCCTCTGCGTGCCGCCGGCCGCCAGCACCGCGGCGGTGCCGAGCACCGGCACCAGCGCCATGGTGCCGGGGAAGCGGGTCTCGGTGGGAATCAGCACCGCGCCGGCCAGCAGCGTGGCGATGCCGCCCCACCCCAGCAGTGCGCCGAGCGCCCCGCCGATTCCGCGGTTCACGCAGAGCAGGGCCACGATGCCGCCGGCGGCGAATTCCCAGGCGCGTCCCGCGGTGTCGAAGTAGGCCGCCTGCGGGCTGGCCGCGGTGACCCACAGCCCATAGGCGAAGGACACGACGGTGATCGCGCCGATGACGCCCAGGAAGAGCCGCCGGGTGCCGGGCCCGGCGAACGTGCGCCGGCCGACGCTGGTCCGTCGGCCGAATCGGGGCCCCAGCTTCCCGGCGGCGAACGCGCCGCCCAGGATCAGCAGCGGCCAGGCGAGGTAGAACTGTTCCTCCACCGACAGCGACCAGTAGTGCTGCACCACGGTGGCCATCTGCCCGGCGGCGGAGTAGTCGGTGGCGTCGGCGACCAGCGCCCAGTTCTCCACGTAGAGGCCGGCCGCGGCTAGGTGCTTGAACATGGTGCCGTGCTCGGTGGCGGGGATGAAGAAGTACACCAGTCCGGCGCCGGCCAGCAGCACCGTGAAGGCCAGCGGCAGCAGCCGACGGATGCGCCTGGCCCAGAACCTTGCAAGCTTGATGGTTCCGGTGGCGCGCATTTCCCGGAACAGGTGCGCGGTGATCAGGTACCCGGAAATCACGAAGAACATGTCGACGCCGATGAATCCGCCGCTCAGCGCGCCGGGACGCAGGTGGTGGAGGATCACCATCAGCACGGCGATCGCGCGCAGGCCCTGGATGTCTGCCCGGAACCCCATCGACGATCCGCGCCCTTCGGCCTGCGGGACCTTGACGGACGGGCTCTTGTGCGGGGTTTGCTGCGGGGCGGAGCCGGTTCGAACAGTCACTCGCGCAAGCCTATCCCACCTCCCGAACCCTGAATCCGCGAGCTGCCGTTGTGAAATGGTCCGTTTTCGGAGGGGCAACGTCCCGCGCCAGTCGCGCGGCGGCCGCGCCCGTCAATCGAGTTCCTCGGAGGCGTGGCTCGTCGATGCGGTCCTGATCGGTTCGCGCGGCGCCCGGTGGTTCGTCAGGATCCATGTGAAGACGATGCCCAGCACTGAAAAAGCGCACATCATCAACCACGAGGCGTGCCAGCCGCCGGCCTGCATGGCGATCCACGCGATCAGGAATGGACCGAAGAAGTTGCCGACGTTGAAAATCTGCTGCATCAGCCCGATCACCGCGGCCACCGATCCACCGGGCGGGGCCAGGTCAACGGCCACCCGCGAAAGCACCGTCGGGCCCATGCCGCCGACCGAGGAAAACACCAATGCGAACCCCAACCGAGCCGCAGTCCCGCTGTCCGAAGTCCACCGGATGCCGAACAGCCCGATGGAGGCGAACGCCATGACAGTGAAACAAACGACCAGCAAGGTCCGCGGCCGGCGGCCACGCTCGATAAGCACACCCGCATACAGGGCGCCGATCACGTTCACCCCGCCGACCAAGGCCGAAAGCAGGCCCGCCCGCAGGGGATCCATTCCTGCTCCCTGGTAGATAGTGGGCAGGAATCCCATGACGGCCATCCACTGGATGGAATAGCAGGCGAAGGCCAGTCCGGCGATCCACGGGGCCACGGATCGGACAGTGATCCAAATCCGACGGCCCGAGGCCGTGGCCGATCCGTCGCCGGCGGCTGCCTGATCGGCCGGGACCAACCGCTTCAATGGAAGCAACATGCCAAGGGACAGGATAGCCACACCCAGCCACAGCACACGCCAGTCGATGACCTGGAGCAACAATGCGGACCCGGCAAAGCCAATCAGGGCAGCAGTGCCCTGGAAAGCACCCCAGCCGGCCATGGCGATGTTCATTCTTTCGGGACTGCAACACCGACGGATCAACGGCGGGGCCAGCACAGTGCACAGCAGGAAACCGATGCCTTCAAGGGCCCGGGAGACCATCAGCACCACCACGCCCGGCGCCAGTGCACCAAAAAGGGAGCCAATGGCCAGCAGCGTCAAGCCGGTCATGAGAAGCCGGCGCAGCCCGAGCATTTCGCCGAACCATGCGACCAACAGTCCCCCAGCCATGCTGGCCACCTGGATAATGCCAAGCAGGACGCCGGATCGGACCAAGCCCAGCTGCAGCTCGGCGTCGATTATCGTCAGGGCACTGGGCAGTTTCCAGATATGGGTCGCGGCCACTACTGCCACCAGGACAATCGTGATCCAGGCGCGGTCCCGATTCTGGTCGAAGGCCGGCGGTTCGGCGGCGGTCGCCGGCGGAAGCAGCAACGGGAAACCTCCTTGGCAACGGACTGACAGCTTGGGCAAATTCCCACTCTGCCCTCTATGGGCCGCTGATCAGCCTCGACTTCCATCCAATGGAAGTCGTATACGAGTCATCCAACACCGCATCCGTGCCGGTTCGATTTAGGCTTGGGGCCATGCGGCCCTCCGCCGCATCCCGAATGCCCTACCGTGCCCCCAGGAGTTCCCGTCTTGGCCAACGCCCACCCGAACCAAAAGCGCACCGCCGCATCGACACCTCCGACGCCCGGGACCGCCGTGACCGCCCGCGCACTCGCCCTGCTGGGTTCCTTCGACTCCGCGCATCCAAAACTCACGCTCAGCGAGATGGCGCGCCGCGCACACCTGCCGGTGGCCACCGCCCACCGACTCATCGCAGAGTTGTTGGCATGGGGTGCCCTGGAACGCGCCGGGCAAGACTACGTCATCGGCCACCGGCTGTGGCAGCTGGGCTTGCTTGCCCCGGTGAACCAGAACATCGCCGAGCTGGCCGCTCCATATATGCAGGACGTCCTGTTCGTGACCCAGAACGTGGTGAACCTCTTTATCCTGGACGGGAACAAGGTCTTACTTCTCGAACGAATCTCGGGCACCCGCTCGGGAGCCCCATTCCTCCGGGTCGGCGAGCACCTACCGCTACACGCCTCCGCGGCAGGCAAGGTCATGCTGGCCTTTGGGGACCAATCGCTTTGGGACACTGCCAGCGTGGCCATAGAGAAATTGACCGAGCACACGATTTCTTCTCCACAGCAATTGCGCAGCGAGGTGGACAAGGTCCGGGAGCGCGGCTATGCGACGACCAGCCAGGAAGCGGGGATCGGCAACTACGGCATCGCCGTACCCATCATCGCCCCCGACGGGAGTTGCCGGGCTGCACTCGGCGTGGTCACCCAGGAGCGGGCAGCACCGGTCGGATCCGTCGTTCCGGTCCTGCGCATTGCAGCGCGAAGCATCGCCCGCCGCGTCAGCCTCGGCCGCTCCTAGTACCCCGAACGTCCCGTCGCCGTGAATTTCACCGTCAACGGCCCAGTCTTTCCATTGGCCGGAAACCAACACGAATGTGTTCCAAGCAACATCTAATCTGGTGTCACGCTCCACCACCAGTGGCCGGGGCCATCCCCACCCCACATTCAGACGGAAGGAACGGCAGAGCATGACCATCACTGCCCCAATCCAGGCTCCCGCAATCATCGAGACGGTGATCGACGCAGTGGAGCACGTCGCCGACGGCGTCGCCTCACTGGTGCTGCGCAACCCCGCCGGCGAGGAGTTCCCCTCGTGGGAACCGGGTTCGCACATCGACGTGCACCTGGGCAATGGACTAATCCGCCAGTACTCCCTGTGCTCGCCCACCGATGACCTGTCCACCCTGCGCATCGGCGTGCTGCGCACCCCGGATTCGCGCGGCGGATCGGCCCATGTGCACGACGAGCTGAAAGTCGGCGGCCGCCTCGAGATTTCCGCGCCCCGCAACAACTTCCCGCTCATCGACTCACGCAAGTACATGTTCCTGGCCGGTGGCATCGGCATTACCCCGATCATCCCGATGCTCGAGGCCGCCACGGCGGCCGGACGCCAGTGGGTCCTCTACTACGGAGGCCGTTCACGCGAGACCATGGCCTTCGCGACGGCCCTGGAGCAAAAGTACGGCAGCGAGAAAGTGCGCATTGTCGCCGAGGACACCGAGGGTCGCCTGGACCTCCAGGAGATCCTCGGCATGCCCCGCGCGCACATGTTGGTCTACGCCTGCGGCCCAGGCGGAATGCTCGGTGCGATCGAGGACTTCTGCATGGGGTGGCCGCCCGGTGCCCTGCACACCGAACGCTTCGTGGCGAACGAGCTGGGGGCCGGCGCCAGCGCCGAGCCTTTCGAGGTGGAACTCACCCTGACCGGCACCACCGTGACCGTCGAAACCAACCAGAGCATCCTCGAAGCCGTCGAACAGGTGGGTGCACGCGTGCTTTCCAGCTGCCGCGCCGGCCTGTGCGGAACCTGCGAAACCCGCATCATCTCGGGCGAACCCGAGCACCGCGACGCGGCCCTGACCGAAGCCGACAAGGACGCCGGCGACGTGATGATGGTCTGCGTCTCCCGCGCCGCCGCAGGCTGCAGCCGCCTGGTCCTCGAACTCTGATCCCCCAAGGAGCAACCATGTCCACCACCTTGCACGAACCGGCGGTCTTCACCGAGGATCCCTTCGACCCGGCAGTCATCGCCGACCCGTATCCCTTCCTGGCCCGCTTGCGCGAGGCCGGAACCGTCAGCTACCTGGAAGCGACCGGAAGCTACGCGGTGGCCGGCTACGAGGAAGTCTACGAGGTCCTGACCGACTTCGAGACCTACTCCTCGGCCGGCGGCCTGGGCCCGCGCGACATCCGCAAGGACGAAGCCTGGCGCCCGCCGAGCATCCTGGAATCCGACCCGCCGATCCACACCGTGATGCGCCGCGCGCTGACCGGAGTGATCAACCCGGGCACGGTCCGTGCGCTGCGCGGTCCCTTCACTCCCCCGGCCGTCGAGCTGACCACGCACCTGGCCACCCTCCCGGGCTTCGACGCGATCACCGACTTGGCCGAGAAGTACCCGCTCCGTGTCTTCCCGGACGCCGTCGGCATCCCCGACGAGGGCCGTGAGCACTTGCTGCCCTACGGCAACATGGTCTTCAATGCCTTCGGCCCGGAAAACTACATCTTCAAGCAGGCCTTCGCCGAGGGCGACGCACATGCCGCGGCCGTGATGAAGAGCTGCCAACGCGAGTCCATGGACGAGACGGGCTTCGGAGCCCAGATTTGGGCCAAGGTCGCCGACGGGCTGATCACCGAGCAGCAGGCCACCTTGCTGGTGCGCGCGCTGCTCTCCGCCGGGGTGGACACCACCATCTTCGGCATCGGCAACACCCTCTCGGTGCTCGCCCGGAACCCCGAGGCCTGGGCCCAGCTGCGCAAGAACCCGTCCATGGCGAAGTTCGCCGTCGACGAGGCGCTGCGCCTGGAGTCGCCCTTCCAGAAGTTCCACCGCACCGTCTCGGTGGACACCGTGCTGGGCGGGGTCAAGCTGGAAGCCGGCACCAAGGTGCTGGTCTTCCTGGGAGCCGCGAACCGCGACCCGCGCAAGTGGGGCGCGAACGCCGATTCCTTCAGCCTGGACCGCTCGTCCTCGGGCCACGTGGCCTTCGGCATGGGCCTGCACCAGTGCGTGGGCCAGCCGATCGCCCGCCTGGAAATGGAAATCGTCCTCCAGCAACTGCTGGAGCGCGTGGAAACCATCGAACCGGCCGGAGCGCCGGTGCCGATCATCCACAACGTGCTGCGCGGCTTCGAGTCGCTGCCCGTCACCATCACCGCGGCCCGCTAACCCCGGAACCGCAAACCGCTCCCCGCTCGGGCCCGTCCCGGGCGGGGACTATTTCCCAAACCCAAAAACGGTCCACACCGAGCGGACCGCCCGCTTGTCACTACGAGGGGAAACTCCCATGGCTCAATCCACCGCAGCACCTCCCGCACCGCAGCCAGCAGCCAAGAACGACCCGGCCACATGGCCGGCCCGAAAGCGCACGGCCTACGGCTGGACGGTCACCGTCATGCTGCTGGTCCTGATGATGATCAGTTGGGCAGACAAGGCGATCCTGGGCATCGTCGCGGTCCCGCTGATGCGCGACCTGGGCATCACCCCGGCACAGTTCGGCCTGCTCGGCAGCGCCGTGTTCATGCTCTTCGGCGTCGCCCAGTTCGTCGCGGCCCCGATCGCCAACAAGGTCAAGGCCAAGTGGATCCTGCTGGCGCTGTGCCTGATCTGGTCGATTGCCCAAGTCCCGGTGTTCCTCTTCGCCTCGCTTCCTGCATTGTGGTTCAGCCGCCTGCTGCTCGGCGCAGGCGAGGGTCCGCTGGCCCCGATCACCATGCACGCGGTGTACAAGTGGTTCCCCGCGCGCCGCTCTGCAACCCCCGCAGCCCTGGCCTCTGCCGGCGTCACGCTGGGCATCGTGGCCTTCGCCCCGGTGATCGCCTGGGTGACCGCCGAGTTCGGCTGGAAGTCGACCTTCGTATTCCTGGGAATCATCGGCATCGTGTGGTCCGTTATGTGGCTGTTCGTGGGCAAAGAGGGCCCCTACACCTCCGTGCAGGCCGAGCACGCCATCGAAGGCACCACGGCAAAGGGCGACCCGGCCGCCGCGGCCGCCGCCGACCGCAAGATCAATTACCGGAAGTCGTTTGCCACTCCCACGTGGATCCTCTCGGTGCTTTGCTCCTTCCTCGGCTACTGGACCTTCACGGTTGCCATGACCTGGCTCCCGGCATACTTCGAAACCGTAGTCGGCACGACGACCCAGCAGGCAGGTTCACTGATCGCCCTTCCGGCCATCTGGGGCGCGATCGCCACCGTCGGACTCAGCTGGCTGACCCAGGTCTTGGGCAATCGCGGGCTTCCAACCCGCATCTCCCGCGGGCTGGTACTGGGCGGCGCGACCCTGTTTTCCGGGGCCATGGTGCTGCTCGGCACCCTGGCTGCCACCCAGGCCCTGGCGCTGGTGTGCTTCACGTTCGGGTTCGGCACCGCGCCTGCGCTGTTCGCCCTGACCTACCTGGTGGCCTCCGAAACCACCAGCATCGGCCAGCGCGGGGCCCTGCTGCAGATTTCCAACGCCGTGCTGACCGCCGGCGGACTCTTTGCCCCGATGGTGGTCGGCCTGCTCGTTGACACGGCCGCCACCCCGGCCATCGGTTATGAGAATTCTTTCCTGCTCACCGGCGGCATGCTGACGGTCATGGGTTTGCTCGCCTGCTTCGGCATCAACCAGCAGCGAGACCGCAAGCGCCTCGGCCTGGAGGTCTGACAACGCGGCAAAATAACCATTTACCGCCAAGAACGGGTGGTCCGCCATTGGGCGGGCCACCCGTTCTTGGTTGCGCCGAGGAATTGCGCGTTCAGGAAACATCTACACCCCGGGATGAATCGCAAAGAATTGGGTGTCCCCGCATCCGGCCGCGACGATGTCGGGGCGGAAACCCCGTGAACCCGTGACATTCGGTTTGCAGCGCTCGGCGTGAACCATGCCATGTCCCGTTGCCGGGCTTGGAAGGGCTACGCACGCCAGCCGTTGCATGGCGGCGGGTGCGGGTGGCGACGTTGGTTCAAACCCGCCGAGTCCAGACGCCAGCGAGTCGCTCCGCCCCAAGGCCTTCCTCTTCACCTCGAATCTTTCATACGGTCACCGGCGACGTCATTTCGGGCCCGCGGAGCGGCGGTTGCCTTGGCAGGCAACGGGGTCCGGTTCAACAACGGAACAATGCTCGGGGAACTGCCAAATCACATGGGCAGGAGCGAACCGACTTCTTCCACCTGGCTTCTGGATCTCTTGAAGGGGGGCCATACACAAAGACGGCCGGCAATGACCATCAAGTCATTGCCGGCCGTCAGGTCCGTGGTGGTTACCTAGAGTGTTGCCCGGGCCGGCTCCCGCACCACGTCAAAGCGCTGGCCACTGGTGGCCACCTCTACGGGGCCGGAGAACGTCGACTCGGCACGGGTGCGCCACTCGTCGGCCGACGCGACGCCGGCGAGGTGAGACAGGATCAGCCGTCCGGCACCACTGGCCGCGGCGATCCGGCCGGCACCTTCCGGCGAGGTGTGGGACTTGCGCTGGTGGTTCAGGAAGGCCTCGTCGAAGCCGCGGGCCGCGAAGAACTCGATATTGACGGCCTCATGGACCAGGATGTCGGTCCCGGATGCCAGGCGCACCAACGCCTGGCTTTCGGCGGTGTCGCCGGAGAAGGTGATCGATCCGGCCTCGGTGTCGAAGCGGAAGGCGAACGCCGGGTAGACAGGCGGGTGCTCCACCAACACCGCACTGACGGTGACCCGCTCATCCTTGTAGACCACGAACGGCTCATGGCCCGCTCCGGCGGCGATCCCCGGGATGGCGATTTCCTCGACATCCAGCATTCCCCGCATGTCGGGGCGCCCTTCGTCAGTGACTCGGATGTCCAGGTCATAGGAAAAAGCGCGCAGCGTGTGCTCGATCATGTCCCTCGTGCCGGACAGCTGAGCGCCGTTCGGGTGGAAGGTGTCTCGGCCCGGGCCGAGAAAACGGACGGAGGAGGTGAAGCCGTCCACCGGCTTGCCCCAGTTCCACATCAGGTAGGCCGGCAGCTCCCCGACGTGGTCGGAATGCAGGTGCGTGATGAAGGCGGCGGCCAGGTCCTTGCCGCGCAACCCCGCCTCGTGGGCGGCTCGGACGCAGCCCAGCCCGAAGTCCACCAAGTAGTGGCGACCGTCCACGACGACCGCGCTGGCCATCCCATTTTCCTTGCCGCGGATCGCGGGACCCGCGGCAGTGCCCAGTGTAATCAATTCCGTTGTCGCGATGTGGTGCATGCTCTTCCTTAGGTCTTCGGTCCGGCCGGCTAGGAGTGGTCGCGCAGGTTTATGGTGCGGGTCTCGAGGTATTCCTCCAGGCCCCAGCGGCCGCGCTCACGGCCCGTACCCGAGGTTTTCCAGCCGCCAAAGGGGGCATCGAGTTCGACCACGGTGTGCTGGTTGATCCACACGGTTCCGGACTCCAGCCCGAAAGCGATCTGGCGGGCACGGTCCAAATCCGGGGACCATACCGAGGCGCCGAGTCCGAAAGGCCCGGCGTTGACATGCTCGATGACGGTGTCCACATCGTCGTAAGCGATGACCGGCAGCGCGCTGCCGAACTGTTCCTCGTCCACTAGGCCCATGCCGGGCAACGCGTCGGCAATGACGGTGGGTTCCATGAAGTAGCCGGGCAACTCGCTGCCGAGGCCTCCGCCGGTGGCCACTCGGGCACCGGCGTCCACCGCCGCACCCACGAGCTCGCGCACGGTTTCGCGCTGGTTGGCGTTGTGCATCGGGCCCATGGTGGTTCTTGGATCGATCCCTCGGCCTACCACCAGCGAACGGGCCTCGGCGACAACGGCCTCGGTGAAGGACGAGGCGATTCCTCGCGGCACGTACACGCGTTTGACGGCCATGCAGACCTGGCCTGCATTGCGGAACGCGCTGCGCACAATGCCGCGGGCCGTCACCTCAAGGTCGGCGTCATCGAGCACCAGTGCGGCGTCGTTGCCGCCAAGTTCGAGGGTCACCCGCTTGACCGATGCCGAGGCGTTTGCGGCTACCGAGGTGCCCACCGCGGTGGAGCCGGTGAAGGAGATCTTGCGGATTTCGGGCAGCGTCGCCAGTGCCACGTTGACCGTGCGCCTGCTGCTGGTACGCACCTGCAGGACTCCGGCGGGCAACACTTGGTTCAGGACTTCGACCAGGGCGATGGTCGACAGCGGGGTGCTGGCCGACGGCTTGGAGATCACGGTGCATCCGGCGACCAGGGCCGGCGCCAGCTTGACGCAGAGCAGGGAGATCGGGAAGTTCCACGGCGTGATGGTTCCGACCAAGCCAACCGGGCGGTACTGAACCTCCAGCCGGCGACCCTCGCGTTCGGGCAGGGTCTCGGCCTCATCCCACGCCAGATCGCCGTAGTATTCGAAGAGGGAAGCGGCCACCAAGAATTCCGCCACGGCTTCGCCCAGGACCTTGCCCTGTTCCAGCGAGAGGATTCGCCCCAGACGATCCGCATCGGATCTGACCAGCCGGGCCGCCTCGCGCAGCGCTTGCCGGCGAGCCTCGCGGTCCGCGCCCCACGCGCGGGCTGCGCCCTTGGCTGCGTCGATGGCCCGCTGAACGTCGACCTCGGTGTGTTCCGGGGCTTGCCCTACGACTTCGAGGGTCGCGGGATCAAAGACATCATATGCCGGCGCAGCCATGGGGATCCTTCCAGATAATTATTTCGGTAGAGTCCAGCTTGCTCTCGATTGGTCACATGCCCGCCTTGTTTTCCATTGGATGAAAAAAGTGGCGGGTACCACCCTACGCTGGAGCACCATGGTGAGTAAGACATCGGGGCCTTTGGCTCCCCTCGCGATTCTAGGAGTAAACCCGTCATGACTTCATCGGCACTTCCACTCGCCATTACCGGCGTCGCTTCGGGCATCGGCGCGGCCACCGCGGCGCTGCTCTCGGCTCAGGGTTACCGGCTGATCGGCATCGACCGCACCGTCCCGACCGACTTTCCCGGTGAGTTCGTCCAGGCCGACCTGTCGACCCCGGCCGGAGTACAGCAGGCCGCCGACCGTGTCATCGAGCTGGCACCCAAAGGGCTACGCGGACTCGCCAACATCGCCGGCGTTCCCGGAACCGCTCCGGCCAAGACAGTGCTGGCCGTCAACGTCTTCGCGGTACGCGGGCTGACTCGCGCACTCGCACCGCACTTCGCCGAACAATCAGCGGTAGTCAACCTGGCCTCCTCCGTCGCCTTCCTGTGGCGTGCCGAGGCCTCCAAGTGCGCGCAATTGACCCTGGCCACAGACCAGGAAGCCGCGCTGTCCGCAGCGCTGGAGGACGCCGGAATCCTGGAAAACTCCTACCTATTCTCAAAGCAATGCGTACGCCTGCTGACTGAACAACTTTCCGCCGAGCTCCTACCGAAGCGCATCCGGGTCAACTCCGTGAGCCCCGGCCCGGTCGAAACCCCGATCCTTGAGGACTTCAAGAAGGACCACGGGCGCGACAAGGTTGATTCAGCAGCCGAACTGCTCGGACGCTTTGCCCGCCCCGAGGAAGTAGCCGGCGTGATTTCCTACCTGCTCTCGGAACAATCCGGCTGGGTCAATGGCACCGACATCCGCGTAGATGGCGGGCTCATGGCCTACCGGGGCAGCGCCGTCCTGACCGCAACCCAGTAACCTCGGCGAAAATATCGGCGGCGCGCGCCGAGTGCGAAAAATGCCGACCGGTGCCCAGCGCGCCGGTCGGCATTTTTGGTTTTTCATCCGCAGTTGCGGCTTTCGCGAGCCCGCCCATTCGGTCGGGCCGCCAAGGCGAGGGCAAGATTGCACTCTGCGATCATCTTGCCTGTTGCAACAGCACGGTGAAGTCGGAATATCAGCACGGCGCGGTTGGCGTCGGAAGACCGGGATCGGGTCCCGATGTCAACCATCTTTTACGCATCAAAAAACGCCACAAGCAGCCACACCGAGTGGATCGCCCCGGAAGCTCTCCAGCTCGCCCTCGCCGAGATCAATGAGGACACTAGTCAAAACGCTCCGAATGCCACCGGCGACCAGAGCGCCCCGAAGACAGCAGACCGTGGCGGTCTGTGTCTCCGGGGCCACCTACGCAGAGTCCGATGCCGCGGTCAGACCCGCGGGTCCAGCTCGGGAGCCCTCTCGTCGCCGGGCTCGATGCCCTCCAGCACCGGGGCGCCGCCGGTGGCGGGAACCGCCTCGAGGTCCTCGGCCGGTCCGGCGAACTGCGACTGGTAAAGCCGGTAGTACGCGCCGCGGGCCGCGAGCAGCACCTCGTGGTTGCCCTGCTCGACGATCTTGCCCTCTTCCATCACCAGGATGGTGTCGGCGTCGCGGATCGTGGAGAGGCGGTGCGCGATCACGAAGCTGGTGCGGTCGGTCCGCAACGCGGCCATGGCCTTTTGGACCAGCAACTCCGTGCGGGTGTCCACCGAGGAGGTCGCCTCGTCAAGGATCAGCAGCGACGGGTTGGCCACGAACGCGCGGGCGATGGTGATCAGCTGCTTCTCGCCGGCCGACACGTTGGTGCCCTCCTCGTCGATGACCGTCTCGTAGCCATCTGGCAGCGCACGGACGAACCTGTCGACGAAGGTGGCCTTGGCTGCCTCCATGACTTCCTCGTCCGTCGCTTCCAGGCGGCCGTAGCGGATGTTCTCCAGAATGGAGCCGCCGAAGAGCCAGGCGTCCTGGAGCACCATGCCGACCTTTGAACGCAGGTCCGCACGGCTGATCTGGGTCACGTCGACCCCGTCCAGGGTGATGCGCCCGGAGTTCAGCTCGTAGAAACGCATGACCAGGTTCACCAGCGTGGTCTTGCCCGCGCCGGTGGGTCCCACGATGGCCACGGTGTGCCCGGGGTGGGCCTCGAAGGACAGGTCTTCGATCAGCGGCTTGTCCTCGGAGTAGGAGAAGGTGACGTGCTCGAACTCGACGTGCCCGTCGGTGCGGGCCGGCAGGGACGCGGTGACCGTGTCCTCGTCCTGCTCGTCGGCATCCAACAGCTCGAAGGTGCGCTCCGCGGAGGCCACGCCGGACTGGAGCATGTTGGCCATGCCGGCCATCTGTCCCAGCGGCTGGGTGAACTCGCGGGAGTACTGGATGAAGGCGGTGGCGTCGCCCAGGGACATCTGCCCGGAGGCCACGCGCAGCCCGCCGACCACGGCGATGCCGACGTAGGCCAGGTAGGAGATGAAGTTCATGACCGGGAAGATCATGCCGGAGACGAACTGGGCGCCGAACGAGGCCTTGTAGAGCTCGTCGTTCTTCTCGTGGAAGCGGTCCAGCATGTCCTGCTCGCGCCCGAAGACCTTCATCAGGTCGTGGCCGGAGAAGGATTCCTCGATCTGCCCGTTCAGCGCGCCGGTGTTCTTCCACTGCGCGGTGAACAACCCCTGGGCGCGGGAGCCGATGACGCCGGCGGCGACCGCGGAGAGCGGCAGCGCGATCAGGGCAATGAGCGCCATCTGCCAGGAGATGATGAACATCATGATGATGATGCCGATGACCGTCAGCAGCGACTGCACCAGCTGGCTGATCGCCTGCTGCAGGGCGTTCTGGATGTTGTCCACGTCGTTGGTGACCCGTGAGAGCAGGTCCCCGCGCTGGCGGGTGTCGAAGTAGTTCAGCGGCAGTCGGTTGAGCTTGTGCTCCACGTCGCGGCGCAGGCCGTAGACGACCTTCATGACCAGCCGGTTCAGCAACCAGCCCGAGGCCCACATGAACAGGGACGCCACGAAGTACATGGAGAGCACGATCAGGATGTAGCGGCTCAGCAGCGGGAAGTCGATGCCCACGCCGGGGACAAGGTTCATCTTGGACATCATCTCGGCCAGGTCGTTCTGCCCGGAGGCCCGCAGGCCCTCGATGACCTGCTCGACCGGGACGTTGTCCGGCATCTGCCCGCCGATGGCGCCGGCGAAGATCACGTCCATGGCCCGGCCCAGGATCTTCGGCGCGATCACCGAAAGCACCACCCCGGCGGCGGCCAGGAGCAGGACCACTGCCATGCCGGCCTTCTGCGGGGCCAGCAGCCCCACCAGGCGCTTGGCCGAGGGCCAGAAGTGCTTGGCCTTGCGCACGGGCAGGGAGTCCCCGAACATATCCGAGGCCCCGGCCGTGTCGAACTCGTCGATCTCGTCGGTCGGTTCCACGAACGCTGTCGTTTCCTTCTTGGTACGTTTCGCCATTTAGGCCACCTCCTCCACTGCCAGCTGGCTTGTCACGATTTCCTGGTAGGTTTCCGAGGATTCCAGGAGTTCCTCGTGCGTTCCGCGGGCCACGATCTCGCCGTGGTCCAGGACCAGGATCTGGTCCGCCGCGGTGATCGTGGAGACGCGTTGGGCGACGATGATGACCGCCGCATCCTTGGTGGGTTCCTTCAGCGCGGCCCGCAGCTTGGCGTCGGTGGCCACGTCGAGGGCGGAGAAGGAGTCGTCGAAGAGGTAGATCTCGGGTTTCGCGGCCAAGGCCCGGGCGATGCACAGGCGCTGGCGCTGTCCGCCGGAGACGTTGGTGCCGCCCTGGGAGATCTTCCCCTCGAGGCCGTCCTCGCGGGCGGCAACGAAGGATTCGGCCTGGGCGGTGCGCAGTGCGTCCCACAGTTCCCCGTCGCTGGCGTGCTCCGCGCCGAAGCGGAGGTTTGAGGCCACCGTTCCGGAGAAGAGGTAGGGCCGCTGCGGGACCGTCGCCACCGCGGAGGAGATCTGCGCGCGGGTCAGCTCGGTGACCGGCGCCCCGCCCACCAGCACCTGGCCTTCCTTCGCGTCGTAGAGCCGCGGGATCAGGTTCAGCAGCGTGGACTTCCCCGAGCCGGTGGACCCCACGATGGCGGTGGTCTCGCCGCGGCGGGCGGTGAAGGAGATGTCGTTGAGCACCGGCACCTCGGCACCCGGGTAGCCGAAGGTGACGTTGCGGAACTCGATGGTTCCGGGGGCGTCCATCTCGGCGACGTGCTCGCGCTGGTCGGTCAGCGACGGGGTCAGGGTGGTGACCTCGTCGATGCGCTCGGCGCAGACGATGGCGCGGGGAATCATCATGGCCATGAAGGTTCCCATCATCACCGCGATGAGGATCTGCAGCAGGTACTGCAGGAAGGCGGTCAGAGCGCCGACCTGCATCGCGCCGGTCTCCACGCGGTGCCCGCCGAACCACAGTACCGAGGCGGTGGCGATGTGCAGGATCATGCCGATCAGCGGGAACATCAGGACAAAGAGGTTGCCGACCTTCACGCCCACTCGGGTGAGCTTGGCGTTGGCTTCCTCGAAGCGCTCGGTCTCATGCGGTTCGCGCACGAAGGCGCGCACCACCCGGATGCCGGTGATCTGCTCGCGCAGCACGCCATTGATCCCGTCGATGCGGTCCTGCATCTGGCGGAAGAGAGGCATCAGGAAGATGACCAGGACGCCCACGACGACCAGCAGCACGGGCACGGAGACCCAGACCAGCCAGGAGAGGCCCACGTCCTCGCGCAGCGCCATGATGATGCCGCCGATGCACATGATGGGTGCGGAGACCATGAAGTTCAGGCCCATCAGCACCAGCATCTGCACCTGCTGCACGTCGTTGGTGCCGCGGGTGATCAGGGTTGCGGCACCAAACTTGTTCACGTCCTGGGCGGAGAACCCGGTGACGGCGTCGAAGACGGAATGGCGCAGGTCGCGGCCGATGGCCATGGCCGTCTTGGCCCCGAAGTACACGGCGGCGATGGCCGTGAGCACCTGGACGAAGGCAACTGCCAGCATCACGCCGCCGGTGCGCCAGATGTAGTCGGTGTCCCCCTTGACCACGCCGGTGTCGATGATCCTGGCGTTGAGGCTGGGCAGGAACAACGTGGCGATTGTGGTGGCGAGCTGGAAGAACAGCACAGCGGCGATCCACCACTTGTAGGGTTTCGAATGTCTAAGTATGAGCTTTAAGAGCATCTGGGGGCGTCCTCATGATTTTCTAGCCCCACAAAGCCACCGGGATTCAGTGGCACTGGAAGGGCGGCAACGCAGCTATTTTCAGCCGGGCAGTGGCCACTCTACCCTCGATGCCCGACGGTTTGACCCTCCCTGAGACTGATTTTTCACGGGGGCATACATCGCAGGATGTAGGGCCAGGATGCGTGTGCGGACCATCATGCCTTGCAGCGCACGGTTTTTCCCGTTTCCCTGTCGCCGGCCACGCGAAGGCAATAGGCTGGAAAGATCATCACCAATTTGTGGGATCGAATGGAGTATTTCGTGACTTTGCTTTCAACACCTTTGGCCGTCGGCGAGCGCGCACCCAAGTTCACGCTGTCCGATGCGCACGGCAAGCCGATTGCCCTGGACGACTATGCAGGCAGGAACGTCGTCGTGTACTTCTATCCCGCGGCGGCAACCCCGGGCTGCACCACCGAGGCCTGCGATTTCCGGGACAACCTGAACTCGCTGCGCTCCGCCGGGTACGAGGTGCTTGGCATCTCCCCGGACCAGGGCGAAGCCCTTGCCTCGTTCATCCAGGCGGAGTCACTGAATTTCCCGCTGCTCTCGGACCCCGACTTCGCGGTGGCCACCGCCTACGGCTCGTATGGGGAAAAGGAAGCCAACGGCAAGAAGTTCAACGGGGTCCTGCGCAGCACCGTGGTGGTTGATCCGGACGGGAAGGTCGCTCTGGCGGAGTACAACGTTTCCGCCGCCGGGCACGTGGCCCGCCTGCGCGAGGAACTCGGCGCCTAGGCACCAACCGCCCGCATCAGAAGCCGGAAATCCGGCAGGCTCATGCTGCCAACATCGTCATGCGTTCGTGTCGGGCCGAGAGGCATTCGAGTTCCCGCCCCGTCAGGGCTTCGCCGCACCCATGGCAGGGAAGCGCCGCGAGAGCACGCTCAATAGCCGGAGGCCGACCGGCTACCGACCCGAGCTTTGCGCGTCGCAACGCCAAGCGCGAAATCAACCAGATAATCGTTCAGGCGAATCGACGCCGCCGCCGCCGCGTCGGCATCTCGAGCCACCATGTGCCGAAGCAGCGGCAGGTGCAGCTCCTTCCCGGCCCTGACTTCCTCCCCCGGGTTCAAGACATGGGCCAGCCAGAATCTCCTCGACAATCCCTGCAGGGGCGTCATGGTGTCGGCAAGATACTCGTTGTGCGAAGCTGCACATAAAAGCCTATGGGTCTCCCTGACGGCCGCGACGTACGGTTCGAGCTCTTCCATTTCGACCATTTCGTCGGCCAGCGCCCTGACGCCAGCCAATTCGGCAGCCGTGGCCCGCTCGCAGGCCAGGGACACCGCCAACGGCTCCACAGCCCTCCGCACTTCCAGCCGGCGCAGCTGGTCCTCGACGGAATTCGTCGGTATCTCGATCCCCCGCCCCGGACGGATCCGCACCAGACGATCCCGGTCCAAGCGCTGAACCGCCTCACGCAGTGGCGTCCTGCCGATCCCCAACTCCTCCACGAGACCGCTTTCCGTATGGAAATCCCCCGGGGACAGCCGTCCCGTCTCGATCATCTCCGCCAGCAGCACGTACGCGTCATCGGCTTTTGTCATAACACTTCCCTTCCCCTCTCAGGCTACACAATCAACGGAAATATACTCTTGATATATGGGGCGTATATGTCGTAATCTTACCAAACCATCGTGAAGCACCTCACACTGGAGGACCCTTGAAGTACCGCCCCGCAAGTGAATCAAGCCCGTTGCCATACTCACCGTTCAAAAGCTGCACCGTTCCCCGTCCCATCGGCTGGCTCTCAAGCGTGAGCTTCGACGGGGTGGAGAACATCGCTCCGTACAGCCAGTGGCAGAACCTTACATTCGACCCGCCCATGGTCATGTTCTCCGCCAACCAATACCCAGACGGGCGGCGGAAGGACACTGTCATCAACGCCGAAACCACCGGATGGTTCGTGTGGAACATGGCGACGTATCCGCTGCGCGAAGCGGTGAACAAGAGCGCGATGGCCCTCGGACCCAATGAGAGCGAATTCGACCACCTCGGACTGGCCCGCACATACGCCGACAATTACCCCGTGCCGATGGTTCAAGACAGCCCTGTGAAGTTCGAATGCAAATATCATTCGACCCACCGGGTTCCAGGCAACTCGGCGGTCGGGACGGTCGACATCGTCTTTGCCACCGTCGAGATGGTCCACATCGACGACCAAGTCATTACCGTCGACGGACGCCTCGATATCCGGAAAATCGAGCCGATCGCTCGTCTGGGATACTTCGACTACACCGTGGTACGCGAGACCTTCGAGATGCGCGTTCCCGGTGCCGATCAGGATGCGCAATTTGGGCTGGAAGGACGAGCGGCATGAACGAGACACGTGCGGTCCAACAGCAGCAGACTGCATCAGCCCCATCCGCCCGGCGGATCACGGATCTGATTGCGGTCAACTTCGGCAACTCGCTCGAGTGGTACGACTGGACCATCTATTCCATTTTTGCCCCCTACTTCGCCGTGCAGTTTTTCAAGCCGGAGAATGCGGCCTCGGCACTCTTGGCCACACTGGCCGTTTTTGCCGTCGGGTTCATCACGCGCCCACTTGGCGGTTTCCTATTCGGCGCCTATGCCGACCGCGTAGGTAGGCGTAAGAGCCTGACGCTTGCAATGTTGATCACTGCCGCAGGAAGCCTCGTCATTGCATTCGCTCCCACCTATGGCACCATCGGAATCGCCGCCTCGGTGGTGTTGCTTCTCGTTCGCCTCGTTCAGGGACTGGCACACGGCGGGGAGATGGGGACCTCCGTCACCTACCTTGTGGAGCGCGCACCGCACGGCAGAAGGGCCTTCTTCGGCAGCACGTCCTGGTTCAGCGTCGTGCTCGGCACCATCCTTGCCACGCTGACCGGACTGATCCTGACGGCCAATCTGTCCGAGACCGACGTCCGCGAGTGGGGTTGGCGCATCGCCTTCGGCATCGGTGGCGTGTTGGGCCTGTATGCCCTGTACCTTCGCCGCCGGCTGACTGAAACCGACGCCTTTGAGGAAACCTCGAAGACTGCCGAACCAGATGCCGGAGAAACCGTCGCAGCATCGCGCAAGCAAGGACTACTGCACCACTGGAAAGCAATCCTCGTGGTTTTCGGCCTTTCGGCCGGTGGTTCGATCATGTTTTACACCTGGCTCATTTTCATGCCCACCTACGCGCAACTCCACCATGGCCAGGACGCATCCAGCACGCTCACGGCGAGCCTGATCGCCCAGGTCTATTTCCTCGGCGCCGTCCTCCTTGCGGGATGGCTCGGTGACCGCATTGGGCGCAAACCCATGGTCATTGCCTTCGGCATCGGGTCCGTTCTCCTGACCATTCCGATTCACAGTCTTGTGGACGGAAGCTTTGCCGGATTGTTGACGGCTTTGCTGGCAGCCCTGACGGTGATGGCACTGCTCTTCGGTGTCAACGGCGCGGTATGGGCTGAAGTCTTCCCCACCAGGGTTCGTGCAGCAGGCGTCGCCGGACCACTGTCCCTGGCCACGGCCATCTTCGGCGGAACCGCCCCCTACATCAACGCCGCCCTCACTCAGAGCGGCCACGCTGATTGGTTCCTTTTCCACCTGATCGCCGTTGCAGCCATAACTCTCGCGACCGGAATACTCATGAGGGAAACGAAGGACAGCAACCTGATACGGGAAACCTAGCGAGCGACAGTTCGGCTGCCCTCCCCTTCGTTTCGTAGTACTTCGTCCACCCACGACTGTCCTGCTGTACATCAGCAGGCCCCATACCGCGGCCCGGTCCCTGAATACCCCCAAATCCAGGAGCTGGGCCGCTTCGGTGCCCGACGGTCGCGCAACCTTTTTTCAGGCGAGTCTCGCCCGTGCTGCGCTCCATCGCCGAATCGCCGGTCACCCCGGCGTTTTCGTTTCCTGAGGTGTCCCAGTGGGTCATTTCCGAACCAGGAATCACCTTTCCAACGCTCAATGAAACGCTCAATGACTTGCACGGTGGTGAACTCCGGCATTACCCGGGAACGACTGCACCCCGCAAGCTGTGCTTGCGGGGTGCAGTCCATGTGCAGCGGATAGACGTCAGGGTCAGTCCAGCGGGCCTGTTCCGGTGCTCGAGAATTCGTGGCGGCCTGCCTCATCGGAAAGCGCGTCGGCGTTCGCCCGCGCCGCGGCGATGTCCCGGATGCGGCCGCGCGAGGCGTACCAGCCGATCATCAGGGCCGGGATGATGACGATGATCGAGGCCACGGTCCAGGTGCCCACCGGGGAGTCGAAGGCCATCAGCACGATGACCGCGAGCAGGAAGGCCAGGGTCAGGTACCCGGTGTAGGGCGCCCCGATCATCCGGAACGCCGGACGCACCGCGTCCCCGCGCTTGGCCAGGCGGTAGAGCGCCAGCTGGCAGAGCACGATCATCGCCCAGGAGGCGATGATGCCCAACGCCGCCATGTTCAGCACGATCTCGAAGGCCTCGGCCGGGACCACCGCATTGAGCACCACGCCCAGGCCGGCAACCACCGCTGTCAGCGCGATGCCGCCGTAGGGCACGCCGCGGCTGTTCAGCTTCGCGGCGAAGCGCGGCGCGGATCCGGCCAGCGCCATCGAGCGCAGGATGCGCCCGGTGGAGTACAGGCCGGCGTTCAGCGAGGACATTGCCGCGGTGAGGACCACCAGGTTCATGATCGAGTCCATGCCGGAGACCCCGATGGTCCCGAAGAACGTCACGAACGGGGACTCGCCGGCCTTGTACGCGGAGTAGGGCAGCAGCAGCGAAAGCAGCACCAGCGAGCCGACGTAGAAGACGGCGATGCGGATGATCACGGTGTTGATGGCCTTGGGCATGACCTTCTCGGGGTTCTGCGTCTCCCCCGCCGCGGTGCCGATCAGCTCGATCGAGGCGTAGGCGAACACCACGCCCTGCATCACCACGACCACCGGCAGCAGGCCGTTGGGGAAGAACCCGCCGTTGCCGGCGATCAGGGAGAATCCGACCTCGTGCCCGTCGACCGGCGTGCCGAAGATGACGAAGTAGGTGCCCACGGCCAGGAATCCGACCAACGCGACGACCTTGATCAGCGCGAACCAGAACTCGAGTTCGCCGAAGACCTTCACCGAGACCAGGTTCAGCCCGAGCACCACCAGCAGCGCGGCAAGCGCCCACACCCACTGCGGGACCGAACCGATCCACGGCACGTACTTGGCGAAGAAGTTCATGTACAGCGCGATCGCGGTGATGTCCACGATGGCGGTCATGGCCCAGTTGAGCCAGTACAGCCAGCCGGTGACGAACGCGGCCTTCTCGCCGAAGAACTCACGGGCATAGGAGACGAAGGAACCCGAGGACGGACGGTGGACCACCAGCTCCCCGAGTGCGCGCAGGATCAGGAACGCGAAGAACCCGCAGATGGCGTAACTGAACATCAGGGCCGGGCCGGCGCCTGCCAGCCGTCCGCCGGCGCCCATGAACAGCCCGGTGCCGATGGCACCGCCAATGGCAATCATCTGGATCTGGCGGGATTTCAGGCCCTTGTGCATCCCCTTGTCCTCGGCGGTCAGTGCCGAGTTGGGGGTGTCGGGTCGGTGCGTGGTGCGGGTTTCTGGGATTTCACTGGTCATGCGCAGGTGCCTCTCGGGGAGTGTCTGGGGCTTGCTCAAGGGTGGAACGGGGTGAAACGGGCTGGAACGGGGTGAATCGGTCGGTTCTATTCGCTGAGGTTGGCCAGGAGTTCGGGACGCAGCAGCTCGTTGAGCTGCTCGGCGGTGAGCAGCCCGTGCTCCAGGACCAGCTCGGCCACGCCGCGCCCGGTGGACAGCGCCTCCAGGGCGATCTGGGTCGAGGCGGCGTAGCCCAAATGAGTGGTCAGCGCGGTGACCAGGCCGATGGAATTTTCGACCTGAGCGCGCAGCTTGTCCTCGTGGGCGGTGATGCCCACGATGCACTTGTCGGCCAGCGTGATGCAGGCGGCCTCGAGGTGGCGCATCGACTTGGTCAGGCTGTGCACGATGATCGGCTCGAACGCGTTGAGCTGCAGCTGCCCGGACTCGGCGGCCATCGTGATGGTCACGTCGTTGCCGATGACCTCGTAGGCGACCTGGTTCACGACCTCGGGGATGACCGGGTTGACCTTGCCGGGCATGATCGAGGACCCGGACTGCACGGCCGGCAGGTCGATCTCGCCCAGTCCGGCGCGCGGGCCCGAGGAGAGCAGGCGCAGGTCGTTGCAGACCTTGGAAAGCTTGACGGCGACGCGCTTGAGCACCCCGGAGAGGTGCACGAAGGCGCCGACGTCGGCGGTGGCCTCGATCAGGTCGAAGGCCGTCTCCAGCTTTAGCCCGGAGATCGCTGCCAGGTGCGTGCAGGCCAGCGCGGAGTAGCCGGCCGGCGCGTTGAGCTCGGTGCCGATCGCGGTGGCGCCGAGGTTGATTTCGTGGATGAGCAGGGTGGACTCGGCCAACCGGGCGCGGTCCTCGCCCAGGGTCACGGCGTAGGCGTTGAATTCCTGGCCCAGGGTCATCGGGACGGCGTCCTGCAGCTGGGTGCGGCCCATCTTGACCACGGTGCGGAATTCCACGGCCTTGGCCGCGAACGCCGCGCCGAGGTGCTCCATCGCTCCGACCAGCGAGGTTGCGGCGAAGATCGTGGCCGCGCGCACCGCGGTGGGGTACACGTCGTTGGTGGACTGGCTGAGGTTCACGTGGTCGTTGGGGTGCAGGTACCGGTACTCGCCCTTGGCGTGGCCCATGATCTCCAGCGCCCGGTTGGCGATGACCTCGTTGGCGTTCATGTTCGAGGAGGTCCCGGCGCCGCCCTGGATGACGTCGACCACGAACTGGTCGTGGAACTTGCCGGATATGATTTCCCGGCAGGCCTCGATGATGGCGCTGGCGCGGGTTGCATCGAGCAGGCCCAGTTCCCGGTTGGCCTGCGCGGCTGCCTGCTTGACCATGGCCAGGGCCGTGACCAGGTGCGTGTTGGTGGACAGCGGCTGGCCGGTGATGGGGAAGTTCTCCACGGCGCGCAGCGTGTGCACGCCCCAATATGCCTCGGCGGGAATGTCGCGATCGCCAATCAGGTCGTGTTCGCTGCGGACCGCGCGGGGTGCGGCAACCTGCAAGGTGGCGGTGGATTCGGACATGGCTCTCCTAGGGGTGGCGGTGAGGTGTGGGTGCATGGGGGTGGAAGTTTTTGGGCGCGATCAAGCGCCGGCGGGGATGCGGTGAAGCGGGTGAAGCGGTTGCTACGGGAAGGGCAGTCCGGCCAGGGTGCCGACGAGGTTTCCGCCGCCAAGCACGGGCAGGTTGTTGAACGGTGCCAGGCTCGCCGGGTCCACGCCCAGGGCCAGCAGGGCCGGGACTGCGGCGGGCATCCGCGCCCGGTCGCCTCCGTCGGAGACCTTCAGCGCCACGGCGGAGCCGTCGGGCAGGGCAATGAGCTGGATTCCCTCGAAACCGTCCTTCGCCAGCAAGCCGGGCACCGCTGACATCAGCGCGGTGACGTCTCGCCCGACACCGGCAACCATCGCGGGGTACGCGCGCATCGCGGCCGCGACCTCGTGCTCGGCGGTGCCCGCGGGGGCGGTGACGAGTTTCCCGAAGGCCCTGGCCATGCCGGCCAGGGAGAGGGCGAAGACCTCGGTGCCGCAGCCGTCGGTGCTCGCCACGGTGGTGGGTTCGCCGGTGAGATCCGCGACGACCTCGCGGATGAGGGTGGGCAGCGGATGGTCGTGGCGCAGGTAGGTCTCGGTGTCCCAGCCGTTGAGCAGGCAGGTGGCGAGCATGGCGGCGTGCTTGCCCGAACAGTTTTGGGCCAGTTGGGTGGGCCCGTTGCCTGCCGCGATCCATTCCAGGCGCTCGGCGACGCCGTAGGGCAGGTCGGTGGAGTTGCGCAGTGCCGCGGGTTCCAGCCCGGCCTCGGCGAGGATCTTCGCGGCCAGGTCCCGGTGGTCGGCGGAGCCCGAATGGCTGGCGGAGGCCAGGGCCAGCTGCTCGGCGGAGAGTTGCAGTCCGGCGCGCACCATGGCCACCGCCATCAGTGGCTTCAGTGCCGAGCGCGGGTACACCGGTGCCGTCGGCTCCCCGCGGGTCAGCACGGTCGTGCCCTCTGCATCCAGGGCGACGAGGGAACCGTAGTGGACGCTTTCAACCAGGTCGCCGCGGGTTTGCACGGCCAACGGGGCGTGGGCAGGGAAGGTGGGAATGCTCATGCGGTTTCTGCTCCGAGGATCTTGGTCAGTGCTTCGTCGACCGCGGCCAGGTGCCCGGCCATCGCCTTGCCCGCCGCGGTGCTGTCGCCGGCCACGATGGCCGCGAGGATTTCGCGGTGCTCGGCGTGCGAGGGGTGCTGGCGGCCGGTGATGAGGTTGATGGTTTCGGACTGGTTGACCATGGCATCGCGGATGTCGTTGACGACCCGCTCGAAGACCCCGTTGCCGCTGGCGCGGGCAATCGTGGCATGGAAGCTGGCGTCGAGGGCCACCCACATCTCAGGATCGTCCTCGTCTTCCATGGCCTCGATGATGCCGCGCAGCTCCTCGAGCTGCTCGGCGGTGGCGCGGGCGGCCGCGAGTTCGGCCGCGGGAATCTCGATGTGCGGGCGCGCTTCCATGAGGCTGCGCGCGGAGAACGTGCCCAGCACCAGGTCGCCGCCGGTCTTGCCCGCGATCACGAAGGTTCCCTTGCCGGTGTGCGTCTCGGTGAGTCCGAGGGCGGCGCAGGAGCGCAGGGCTTCCCGGACGACCGAGCGGCTGACCGCGAATTTTGCGGCAAGCACCGATTCGGAGCTCAGCTTGTGCCCCACGGGCAGCTCCCCGGACTCGATGGCGTCCCGGATTGCCTTGAAAACGGCCTCGGCCGCGCTCACCCGTACGATGGGCTGCGGTCCGGCCGTCCGGCTGTCTGACAGGTTCATATGTTGAACTATGTCACGCCTCACAAAACGCTGTCAAGGCGCCGATCGGGCGCCCCTCAGCAGGCCCGCTCGAGCAGGTTCGCACCCCGGTCGCTAAGGCTCGCGTCAGCCGTGGGTATTGATTCGCGGTCGGTCGCGACAAGCGCATCCGCGCCCGGGATGCCGCGAAAACCGCGGGCGCTGCGGCGGCGAGACCGGCGAGCCGCCCGCCGCACCTGCCACAATCCGGGGCCGGGGACCCCCCGGCAATGACAGGTGTGGACCCAGGGTTCCCTGCGCGTCAGTTCGTCGCGCGAACGGCGGACCCTGCACAAGGAAACCTGTGGTGACATGGACAATGCCGCACCCACGGGTCTACCTTGAACGTGTGGATCCGCAGCGATGGGAACGGCATCCGGCAGTGCCCGTGCGCGGCCAGTACCGAAAGGCGTGCCCGTGACAGAGAAGGCAGTTTTCAGCTCCCTTGCCGACCAGTTGGAATGGCAGCGCGAGCTCTATAGGCATTTCCACCGCAACCCGGAACTCGGCCTGCAGGAGCACCAGACCTCCGCACGCATCGAGAGCGAACTCGCCGCCCTGGGGTACGAGGTCCAGCGCATCGGCGGCACCGGGGTGGTGGGCGTGCTGGCCAACGGCGAGGGGCCCGTGGTCCTGGCCCGCGCCGACATCGACGCCCTCCCGGTCACCGAGGACACCGGACTGGAGTATGCCTCCACCGTGGACGGTGTCATGCACGCCTGTGGCCACGATATGCACATGGCCACCCTGCTGGGTGCCGCGAAGGTGCTGGCCGACCATCGGGACGCCTGGTCCGGCACGCACATCGCGCTCTTCCAGCCGGCCGAGGAAACCGCAGCGGGCGCCAGGGCGATGGTGGCCGACGGCCTGGTGGACAAGCTGCCGCGCCCGGACGTCGCGTTTGCCCAGCACGTCATGCCGACGGAAGCCGGCCTCGTCGGCACCACCGCCGGACCGATCCTCTCCGCGGGGGACTGCTTGTTGATCACCGTCCACGGCCGCGGCGCCCACGGGTCGATGCCGCACAATTCGGTGGACCCGGTGGTGCTCGCGGCCTCGATCGTGCTGAAGCTGCAGACCATCGTGTCGCGCGAAACCACGCCCGGACAGTTTGCGGTGGTCACCGTCGGATCCTCCAACGCAGGGACGGCGGCCAACATCATCCCGGCCAAGGCCGAGCTTCGCTTGAACATCCGCACCTACGACCTCGCGCTGCGCAAGCACATCATGGCATCCATCGAACGGATCGTGCGAGGGGAATGCGCCGCAGCCGGATCGCCGAAGGACCCCGAGTTCGAGTACTACGACCAGTTCCCGCTCACCAGCAACGATGCGGAGGTCAACGAGCGGGTGACGGCGGCCTTCACCGACCACTTCCCCGAAGGGCAGGTCTACCAGGCCACCCCGGCGACCGCCTCGGAAGACTTCAGCGCCATCCCCGACGCCTTCGGCATCCCGTACACGTATTGGACCGTTGGCTGCGTCCCGGCCGACACCTACCGCAAGGCCGTGGCCAACGGCACCGTGTCGGCCGACATCCCGGCCAACCACTCCCCGTTCTTCGCGCCGGCCATCGACCCGACACTGGAGACCGCCACCCGCACCCAGGTCGTTGCCGCCTTGGCATACCTGGGCACCCCGCAACAAAATCAGGAAGGCTAGGCCATGGGAACCGCAGCAAGCGCACCAACCGCCACCACCTGGAAGCCGAATGACAAATGGCTGCTGGGCATCGTGCTGGCCGTCATCAACTTCTGGCTCTTCGCCCAGACCCTGCTCAACGTCATCCCCGGCATCCGCGGCCAGCTCGGCGTGGAGGAAACGCTGGCGAACCTCGCGGTGTCGGTCACCTCGCTGTTCTCCGGAATCTTCATCGTCGTCGCGGGCGGCCTGGCCGACCGCCTCGGCCGCGTCAAGATCCTTTACGCAGGCATCTGGCTGTCCATCGCCGGTTCCCTGCTGATCGCCCTGACCCCGGAAAACCTCGGGGCGCTGACCAGTGCCATGCTGCTGGGCGGTCGCGTGATCCAGGGCCTGTCCGCAGCCTGCATCATGCCCTCCTCGATGGCATTGGTGAAGACCTTCTACGAGGGCAAGGACCGCCAGCGCGCCCTGTCCTTCTGGTCGATCGGCTCCTGGGGCGGCTCGGGTTTCTGCTCGCTCTTCGGCGGGCTGATGGCCACCAGCGCGCTGGGCTGGCGCTCGATCTTCTGGATCTCCGTGGTCCTGTCCATCGTGGCGCTGTGGCTGCTGCGCGGCACTCCCGAGTCGAAGGCCGAAGCCGATCCGGCCGCCAAGCAGCAGGGCTTTGACTGGGGCGGGCTAATCGCCTTCATCGTGCTGCTGGTGTCGATCAACGTCTACATCTCGCAGGGCCCGGCGCTGGGCTGGCTGAGCCTGGGCGGGCTGGCGCTGATCGCCCTGGCCGCGGTCTCGGGATTGGTCTTCCTCTACATCGAGACTCACCGGGCCGGCGCGTTCGTGAACCTGAAGCTGTTCTCCAACGGCACGTTCACCGGCGCCACGCTCTCCAACTTCCTGCTCAACGGCGCGGCCGGCACGCTGATCGTGTCCCTGGGACTGGTGCAGATCGCCGCGGGAATGAGCTCCCTGCAGTCGGGCCTGCTGACCCTGGGCTACCTGATCGCGATCCTGGCCACCATCCGGGTTGGCGAGAAGCTGCTGCAGCGCTTCGGGCCGAAGAAGCCGATGCTCTGGGGCTCGATGATCACCGGCGTCGGCATCCTCATGTGCTCGATGACGTTCCTGTACATCGACCAGTACATCGTGCTGTCCGTCATCGGCTTCACGCTCTTCGGCGTGGGGCTGGGCTTCTACGCCACCCCGTCCACCGACGCCGCGCTCTCCAACGTCCCGGACGCCCAGGTGGGTGCCGCCTCTGGCATCTACAAGATGGCCTCCTCGCTGGGCAACGCGATCGGCGTGGCCATCTCTGCCGCGCTCTACGTCGCGGGCCAGGCGGTCAACCCGGAGCTCATCTCCTCCTGGGGACTGTTCATCGGGCGGCAGGACAACGTGGCACTGCGCTTCGGCGGGGCCATCGGCCTGCTGTTCAACGTGCTCATGGTGGTCATCGCGATTGCGGCGATCATCGTCACCGTCCCGTCCGAGCCCAAGGAACGGGTACCGGCGGCCGAACCGAAGGAACCGCACGACGTCGCTCCCCCGGCGTTCGGCAACTAGGAGTCTCCCCTCCTTTAGGAGACTTTTCGAGGGCTGGTTCCGGTGCTTTCGCACCGGAACTGGCGCTCCTTGGCTTTGGAAACCAATGCGGCTGGTTGCTTATTGGCTCCCGATTTTCGTCTGGTCACTGTTTTCGATCGTCTGGTGGAGCCATTGGGGCGTGGTGCCGGTTCCAGGACTCAACCACACCCGTCGGGGGCTCAGACCACGTTTCATGTCCCCTGGTGGCGGGTGAGGTCCAGTTTTTGCAGTCTCCGAAGGTTCGGGTCAGGACAAAGGCAGCCCGAACGCGAAGGTCGACCCGCCACCGGGGTTTTCCACTGCCTTGATGGTTCCGTGGTGCCGGGTGACAATCCGGTGGCTGAGCGCCAGCCCGAGGCCGCTCCCATCTGCCTTCGTGGTGAATGCGCCATCGAAGATCCTCCCGTCGGGAAATCCGGAGAGCCCCGAACCGCGGTCGACGACCCGGAAGACCGCCAAGTCGCCCTCACGGGCCGTTTCAAGCGTCACTACGCGCTGTGCCTCGGGGAAGCGCGACATCTCCTCTATCGCGTTGCGGCACAGGTTCAGCACAACTTGGCCGATCAGCACCTTCTCGCAGAGCACCGGAAGATCACCGGGATCCAGTACCACCTCCAGCGTCGTGGAGTGCCGCGATGCAACGAGCTCAACGAAGTACCTGCAGTCCCGCACCACGGCGTTCAGGTCAACGTGCTGTTCGGACGTTTCCAGCGTGCCCACGAATCCACGTAGGCTGCGCAGGATCTGGTTGGCCCGCTCAATCTGGCGCTGCGCATTCTCCAGTCCGAACTCCAAGTCGACCGCGCTCATCTTGCCTGCCTGGTACCGGCGCTGGACCCCGTCCAGGAAGTTGGTCGCAGCACCGAGGGGCTGACCCAACTCGTGTGAGAGGGCCATTGCCATGTCGCCCATGACGTTGTAGCGGGCCAGGTAATTCAAGTGTTCCTGGTCCCGCTCGCGTTCCTTGTCCGTCGTCACCCGATCCGTAATGTCGTGGAGGAACAGCAACGTCCCGGACAGGTCGTGCTTCAAATCGATGCTCTGGCAGGCGGCCCCGAACCAGCGTGATTCACCCTGCGGCCCTCGCAGCTCCAGACGGCAGGTGATCATGGCAGCATCCGCGGAGCATTCGTCCGACACCCGGGCAAAGGTTTCAGCCGCATCGCCCTGGCAAAAGTCGCTGAATTCCCGCCCAACCACCTCGTGCGGATGGACCCCCAGCTGTGGGAACACCGAGTTGCTCGCATAGGAGATCCGCCCGTCGGTGCCCACGACCAGGATTGCCTCACCCATGTTCCCGATGAAGGCGTTCAGCCGCCCCTTGGTCCGCTCCAGCCCGCTCTTGAGCTGCTCTTCGCGTTCCATGTCCCTGAATTCGACGAGCACCACTTCGCGCTCGGGCAACACCACGTGCCGGGCCAGCGCCTCCGTCAGAAAGTCCTGCCTGTCCTTGTTCCGGTACATCCATTGGGTGCGGCTGGCTCCGCGCTCGACGGCATCCTGCAGCCAACGGCGTCCGATCGTCCGACTGTAGGGTTCTGCCAGGCTACTCATGTCATCGGCCTTCAGCGGGCGCAGTTCCTCCAGCGTGAAGCCAAGCATCCGGCAGGCCGCCGGGTTGGCCCAGAGGATGTCCTTCGACTCCGCGTCATGCATCAGCAGGCAGTGGTCCAGTCCGGTGAGCAGAATCCGGGCATCAGCATCGGAAGGTTCGTAATTTTGGGTAGTCACGGCTTCCAGTTGTACCCCAGTCCGGCTCAGCTGCAATAGGTAGTTACTTCAGTCAGCATCGGTCTTCCTTTGTCCTGCGGCACGTAAACACCCATTGAAGGGCAGCAATTGGGTAAATACCGTGATTCAGACAACATCAGCATGACCCTCGACTTCCGTTCTTGCCTCGGAATACCAACAAGCTAGGAGCCCCCATGACGTCCGTTGCCGAAGCGCCCGCGCAGGACACGCTGACCGCTGTCCTGGAACTCGTCGACCAGCGACGCGAGGAGTTCAACACGAACCGCTTCGTACCCAAGGACGTCATTGCCGCATTCAAGGCAGCCGGAATCTACCGCGCCGCCACCCCGCGCTGCTTCGGCGGCGACGCGCTCCCTCCTGCGGAATTCCTGCGCAAGATTGAACTGATCTCCACCGTTGACGCCTCAAGTGGTTGGGTGGCGAGCTTCGGCTCGGCACTCGTGTACCTGGCTGCCCTTCCCGTCGATACGCAGGCCGAACTATACAAGGACGGCCCCGATCTGGCCTTCGCCGGCGGGCTCTTCCCGGTCCAGAAAGCCTCGTTGACTAATGGGAAGTTCCACATCAAGGGCACCTGGAAGTTCGCCAGCGGTTGCAAGGGCGCCGACGTGCTCGGCGTCGGCATCGCCGGCGGCGAGACCACCGCGGGCAAGCCTCGCACCGCGCTCCTGCGCCCAGACCAGGTCACTATCCGGGACAACTGGGATGTCATCGGCCTGCACGGCACCGGTAGCCACGACCTGGTCGTCGACGGCGTCGACGTGGACCAGGACTGGACCTTCATCCGGGGCGGCGAACCCAAGATCGACGAGCCGCTCTACCACTACCCCACCATCGCCTACGCCGCCCAGGTTCTGGCCGTCGTGAACCTCGGCGTGGGCCGTGCCGCGCTTGACTATGCGACGCAAATCGGCGCCGGGCGGACGGGCATCACTGGCGCCCCGAAGCTCGCCGACCGCGCCTATTACCGTATCGACCTGGCCAAGGCCGAGGCCGAGCTTCGTTCGGCACGGGCCTTCTTCTACGAGATCACCGAGGAAACCTACGCCACGGTGGTGGCCACCGGCCAGGCCACCGACCAGCAGAAGGCGCTGCTGCGCCTTGCATCCACGCACGTTGCCAAGGCCGGTGCCCAGGCCGTCAACACCGCATACTCGCTCTCCGGCACAGCAGCCATCTACGACGGGAACCCGTTGCAGCGCCACCTGCGAGATTCCGCCGTCGTCACCCAGCACGCCTTCCTGGGCGATGGCATGTATGACGGCACCGGCTCGGTCCTGATGGGCCAGCCCCCGGTCATCCCGGCCTTCATCTAACGCGCCCACCTCTCCAACTTCCGATCCCATCGAAGGAATATCCATGACAGCGAGCGATGCCCGCCCCGAGCCGTTGCGCGCCCTGTTCTGCATCGGCATCAACCAAAACTTCTTCAACCTGCCCAAGACGGAAATCGGCCCGGTGTGGGTCGCCTTTTCCGGCATGCTTTCGGCCATGGCAGCGATGCCCGGTGTCGATGTCATCGGCAACATGGACGACGACTCGCATGTGGTCGGCCCCTCGGCCGGATGGCCCTGGACCTGTTACGTGATGGCCGATGTCGACACACAGGAAACGGTCAAGGCAGTGTGCAACCTTTTCCGCACCACGATGGTCGACGATGATCACGCACTGTGGACCTACGCCCACATCGAGGCCCGCATGGGCCGTGCGCTGACCATCCGCGACGATGTCGAAATAGCCAAATAGCCATGGTTACTGTCCGGGCCACCACGAGCGTCACCGGGTTGGAGACGCGCCTGCTGCTGCTGGAGGCAAGCGAATCGATCCGCTGGATCATCTCCCGCTACATGGAACTGTGCGACGTCCCGCAGCCGGAATTCGACCTCGCCGAACTCGGCGCACTGTTCACAGAGGACGCGACTTGGCAGGGTATCGGGCCCGAATACGACGAAAAGTTCGGCCGCTACAACGGCCGGGCAGCCATCGCTCAGATGCTGGGCAGCCACCTGCTGCCCGGCGGCCCGTTCACCGCCAATGCCCATGTGCTGGGCGAGGGACGCATCAACATCTCGTTGCCCACGGCATCGGGCAGCTGGATCATGCAGCAGGTCTCCCAGTACACGGACGGCCGCCAGGAAGTGGTTGCCGCCCGCATCACGGTGGACTTCGAACTCGACGGGGCCCTGGCCCTGATCAAGACCTTCCGCACGCAGCGCCTCGTGGCGCTCTCCCCGGCGAACCTCGCCACCCCACACTAGCCACTATCCCCAAGGAGTTACGGATGAGCACCCCCATCATGGAGAACCAAGACGGCTTCTCAGCACTTGCCTCGACCGACCGGGTCGCCGGGCAGCTTTACACCGATCCAGAGATCTTCGAAGCCGAGCTGGAGAAGATTTTCTACAAGACGTGGGTCTGGGTGGCCCACGAAAGCGAGATCCCGGAAAAGGGCAACTTTAAGAAGGCCATGATCGGCCGCCAGCCCGTGATCGTGACCCGCGACCGCAAGGGCGCGTTCAACGTCCTGCTCAACCGCTGCCGCCACCGTGGCGCCTCGATCTGCGAGCCGGACAAGGGCAAGGCCAACGGCTTCACCTGCCCTTACCACTCCTGGTCCTACTCGCTCGACGGCCAGCTGCGCGGCATCCCTTACCCCGAGGGCTACGAAGGCGTCATCGAGAAGAAAGACATGCCGCTGCAGAAGCTGCGCGTCGAGAGCTACGCCGGGATGATCTTCGCTTCCTTCAATCAGGACATCGAACCGCTCGAGGACTTCCTGGGCGACGCGAAGCTCTGGATGGACCGCTTCATGATGCAGGGTGCGGGCTACGGGATCAAGGTCCAGGGCGAGCACAAGTTCCGCTTCGACGGCAACTGGAAGATCCAGTTGGAAAACACCACCGACGGCTACCACTTTCCGATCGTGCACCGTTCGTGGATGGCCTCCGTTGACGCCGAAACGGCAGACATGCTCTCCTTCATGACCGACGAGAATGCCGTGACCCACGCCCTGGGCAACGGCCACAGCGTCGCCATCATGGTCCCGGAACACGTCGAGCTGGATGCCGATGACGGAACCGAGGAACTGCAGGAACGCTTCCGCCCCATCATCGACGAGCTCTCCGCAACGATGCCGGCCGATCAGGTCCGCCGCATCGTGCGTTCGATGCACGGTGCCGGGTTCAACCTGAACCTGTTCCCGAATGTTGCCATGTCGATGTCCTTCTTCCGCGTCCTACGCCCGATCTCGGTGAACGAGACAGAGATCCAGCACTTGGCTCTGGGCCTGGACGGCGGACCGGAAAGCGTCAACCGCGAACGCCTGCGCATCCACGAACATTTCCAAGGCCCATTCGGATTCGGCACCCCGGATGACTCCGAGGCCTGGGACCGCGTGCAGCGCGGCGCCTACGCCAACCCCGAGATGCCCATCATGGTCAACCGCGGCCTCGGCCGCGAAACGACGGTGGACGAAGGCTGGAAAACCTCGCACGTGACCGACGAATCGGGCATGCGCGAATCCTACTCACAGTGGAAGAAGATGATGAGCGATGACTAGCGAAAGCACGCTGACCGCCCCCCTTGAAAACGGCTTCGCATCCGACGCGCTGCTCGACCCGCTGGTGTCCAAGGCCATCGCGCTGATCTGGCACGAGGCGACGCTGCTCGACGCCAAGGACTATGTGTCTTGGGAGGGCCTGTGGACTCCAGCCGGCAAGTACGTGATCCCGATTGATCCGGACACCGATGACTTCGAATCCGGCCTGAACATGGTCTACGACGACGCCAGGATGCGCCGGATGCGCGTGACCCGGCTGACCGAGGGCTACTCGATGTCCGCAGTCGCCTCGGCACGCACCGCACGCACCATCTCCCGCTTCACCGTTACGGCGAACGACGGTGAGTCTGTGACACTGCGTTCGGCGCAGATCATCGTCGGCTTCAAGCGTGAAAAGCACCTGTTGCTCGCAGCAGATCTGGAGCACCGGATCAGCTTCGTCGACGGCGAACCACGTCTGGACCTGAAGGTCGTGCGCTTGGTCAACTCCGACGGGGCTGTTACGGCCTCCGGATTCCTGCTCTAGGGGCCCGGGATGACTACGACAACAGACCTTCAGGCCACCGCCGGGGATCGAGTCGACAACGGCCAGGTTGCCATCGTCACCGGCGCCACTCGCGGCCTGGGTGCCGTCATTGCGCGCACCCTGCACGCTGACGGCTACTCGGTGCTCGCCACCGGCAGCCGGATCGAAGCAGTCCAGGAACTGGCCGACGAGCTGGATCCCAGCGGCAAGACGGCAGCGGCGGCGGTCCTCGATGTCCGCCGCAAGGAGGACTTCGAGACGGCCCTTCAGTCCGCTGTGGAGCATTGGGGAAATGCACACGTGCTGATCAACAACGCAGGTCGTTCCCAGGTCCAGGCGTTGATGGACATCAGCCCGGAGGACTTCTCGGCGATCGTTTCCACGAACCTCGACGGCGTCTTCCTGGGCTGCCAGGTCTTCGGCAGGCACTTCGCGAAAAACGGCTACGGCCGCATCGTGAATATCGGCTCGCTTGCGGGCCAGAACGGCGGCACGGCCACCGGCGCCCACTACGCCGCGGCCAAGGGCGGGGTGGGCACGCTGACCAAGGTGTTTGCCCGCGACCTGGCCTCCAACGGAGTCACGGTGAACTCGGTTTCCCCGGGTCCGCTTGATCTTCCGGTGGTCTACGAGACGGTAGCCGCCGACAAGCTGGAGGCAGTCAAGGCGAATATTCCGGTGGGCAGGCTCGGTTCGGCGGAATTCATTGCATCGACGGTCGCCTTGCTCGCCTCCCCCGAGGCGGCATCGGTCAACGGTGCCAGCTGGGACATCAATGGCGGGCTGTTCATGCGCTGATCGCATCGGCGATTCGCGCATGGCGCCCCCACACCTTAGAAGAACCACCCAAGTTAGAGGAGTGCGGACATGAACAACGTCCGGGTCAAAGTGGCCATGGTTTCGGAAGAAACCAGCAACATCAAGACATTCCGTTTGGAACGTTCCGACGGGTCGGCCTTTGCCCCGGCCCCTGCGGGGGCTCACATCGACATAGTCGGCCCCACGGAGGTCACCCGCCAGTACTCCCTCTGCAACGCACCGGACGAGGGCTCGTACCTGGTAGCGGTGAAGCTCGAGCCCACATCGCGCGGCGGTTCCGCAGCGCTCCATAGCGGAGTCACCGTCGGCACCGAACTCGAGGTCAGCGAGCCGCGCAACCTGCTCAAGGTTGCCACCAACGCCGATCGCCACATCCTCGTGGCGGCAGGCATCGGCATCACCCCCATGATCAGCATCGCCTACGACCTGCACCGCACGAACACCGACTTCGAGCTGCACTACTTCGCCCGTTCCCACACGGAAGCGGCTTTCACGGAGCTGCTCGAAGAGCGCTGCGGATTCACCGAATCGGTGCGCTTCCACTTCGGGATTCCACGCAACGAGCAGGGCACCATCATGACTGCCCTCGCTCGGGACGCCGATACCGGCGTACACGTCTATACCTGCGGCCCGGTGGGATTCATGGACAAGGTCCACGACGCGTTCGCCCCGGTCATCGGCGAGGACCAGGTCCACATCGAGCACTTCGAGGCCGAGGAGATCGACACTTCCAACGACACTGCTTTCGAGGTGGAGCTGGACACGGGCGAAGTCTTCGAGATCCCGGCCGATCGCTCGATCGTGGATGTGCTCCAGGAAAACGGCATCGAGGTCGACACCTCCTGCAAGGAGGGAATCTGCGGCACATGCGTCATGGGCGTGCTGGAGGGCGTGCCCGAGCACCGCGACAACTGCCTCTCCGCCTCGGAGAAAGCGGCAAATGACCAGATGGCTACATGCGTTTCCCGGACCTGCGGCAAGCGCCTGTTATTGGAGCTCTTCTAGATCTGCCGTAAATACATCCATTTCGAAAGGCACTTACATGAAGAAACACGTCAGCTACGTGAAGGTCGTGGCGGCAACAGTCGCCGCCCTCTCACTCGCTATGACCACTGGTTGCTCACGCCCGGCTGATGCAAACACCAAGGTCGAAGCCAACGGGCCGGTCAAGATCGCAGTCGGCATCGACACAACGTACGCCCCATATTTCGTTGCCGAGGACGAGGGCATGTTCAAGAAGGCCGGCGTCGATGTGGAGTTGATCCAGTTTGGCCGCGGCGGCGAAGCCGTCGATGCACTCGCCGCCGGACAAGTGCATCTGGCGGGTAGCTCGGACGCCACCACCATCACACAGTTCCAGCAGAGCCCGGAACTGGTTGCGCTATTCGCCACCCAGACCTCGGGCGAATACGTCAAGGTGGTTCTGCGCAACGGGATCAAGCCAGAGAACGTCAAGAAAATGATGGTCGTCCCCGGCCTTAGCGAGATCGCCACCGCGAAGTACCTCGAAGCCAAGGGCATCGAAGCCGAATCTGTCGAATTCATCACCGCGACGCCGAACGATGCCTCCGCACTGTTGAAGCGCGGAGACGCCGACGGCTTTGTCATGTGGGAGCCCTGGCCGAGCAACGCTGTCACCGAGGGCGTCGGCATCGTGGCAGAAACCACCGGAGACTATGACTGGCTATACAACCACTGGGTGATCGGTCGCTCCGATTTCGTCAACGCCCAAGGCGAAGAGGCGCAGAAAGTCGCCTCTGTCCTGGCCGATGCCGCAAAGATCGTGGAAGCCGAACCGGAACGTGCCGTGACGGCCACCCTGGCGCACACGAAGGTCCCCAAGGAGCAAATCCTCCAGGCCGTCGACCAGATCGACTATGAGATCCGCTCGTTAACTGGCAAGGATCTCGAGACCGGCAATACCATGGCCGACTACTTCGTCGGCACTGGCGTGCTGAAGGAAAAGCCAGAGCTGGACAAGCGCATCCTCGTGGACTGGGTCGGCAAGAAGTGAGGTTCCTTCCATGACATCGACTGTCACGGCCCCAAAGGACGGGTCCGCCAGTAAAGCTTCGGGAACCAGCGTCCAGCTGGACTCGGTGTCGATCAACTTCGGTTCGGCCGAAATCGTGGATGGCATCAGCATCGACATCAAGCCAGGCGAATTCGTTTGTCTGCTGGGACCTAGTGGATGCGGCAAGTCCACCCTGCTGTCATCAATTGCCGGGTTCACTGCAATCAGCGGGGGAAGCATCACCTGCGCCGGGGATCCAGTGCTTGGGGCCAACCCGCATGCGGGGATGGTCTTCCAGCAATCGGATGCACTGTTCGACTGGATGACCGTGGCGGCCAATGTATCCTATGGCCCGAAGATGCATGGAGCTTCCAAGACCGAACAGACAAGGATTTCCGACCGTTTCCTGTCCATGGTGGGGTTGCGCAAGGCAGGGGCGAAGTTCCCGAACCAACTCTCCGGTGGCATGCGCCAACGAGTACAGATCGCGCGGGTGTTGGCCAACGAGCAGCCGCTCGTGCTCATGGACGAGCCGTTCGGTGCCCTGGATGCTCAAACTCGGGCCGTGATGCAGGCAGAGCTGACCCAGATCTGGGAAGAAACCGGCTGCACCGTGGTGTTCGTGACCCACGATATCGACGAGGCAGTGGCCCTCGCCGACCGCGTCGTGGTCATGTCCTCCGGGCCGAAGGCAGGCCTCAAGAACATCTACGACCTGGGTCTTGCCCGCCCCCGCGAGCGCTCAGCCGCCGAGGTCGTTTCTGTCTACGAGCAGCTTCGAGCAGATATCCGAGAAGAGGTCGCCGCATCATTGCGTGCCCAAGGATTGGATGATGAAGGATGAGCGCCCTGGAAACCGCACCTCGTGTGGGCTCTGCCGTTAACCAGCAACGGAAAGAAAAAGCCGGACAGGGGGCGCGTCAGGTCCTCTGGTGGGCTGCATCGGCCGCCATCGGGCTGGCGCTGTGGAGCGTCGTGGCCTGGTGGTATGGCCCCACTGCCGTCGCATCGCCAACGGAGGTTGCGGCTGCTGCAGTCGAGCTGGCTGCCGACGGAACACTGTGGGTCAGCATCTGGGCCTCCACCCAGCGGATCCTGATCGGCTGGGTGCTCGGCGTCGTGGTGGGTGCACCCATCGGCATCCTCATGGGGCGCCTGAACGTCGTGCGGCAGCTGCTGGACCCGTATATCGAGTTCTTCAGGTTCATCCCGCCCATCGCGTTCGTGACGCTGGCCGTGATTTGGTTCGGCATCGGTGAGACATCGAAGATTGTGCTGATCTTCTACACCTCGGTCTTTATCGTCACGGTGAGCACGATCGCCGCGGTGCTGGCCATCCCGGAGAACAGGATCAATGCAGCATCGAATCTGGGTGCCGGCCAGCGCCAGATCATGACCTCCGTGGTGCTGCCCTCAGCCATTCCGGGCATCGTCACCGGCGCCCGACTGGCGATGGGCAACAGCTTCCTCACCATCGTCTCCGCCGAGATCGTCGCAGCCCAGCACGGCCTGGGTGCGTTGATCTGGCAATCGAGGAACTACGGGCGCATCGACTGGACCTTCGTTGGAATCATCACCCTGGGGCTTCTGGGCTTCACCATCGACAGGGTCCTGCGCATGGCCTCGAGCAGGTACCTCGCCCGTTACGGGGTGAAGAGCTAGCCGGCTCCGACATTGCAATGGCCCGGTTCCCCATGGGAACCGGGCCATACGCGTGCTCAAGGGCGGCGGAAAAACAGTGGCTGCCCATCGTCTCGGCAGTACCCGCGGCGAGCCGTGGTCCCCCTACAGGTCCACTGCGAGGTCGATCCGTTGGCTCAGTACGTCCCTGACCAGCGTCGAAATACTCTCCGCATTTGTCTTGGACTTGATCCGCGCTCGGTGCACATCAATCGTCTTTACGCTGGTGCCCAGTTGCCGGGCGATATTCTGGCTGGGCAGGCCGTCGATGACAAGTAGCAGGATCTCGCGTTCGCGCGGGGTCAGGGTGCGCAACCGTTCCAGGACCTGTGTCCGCTCGGCGGATTCAGCAAAGCGCACCTCGGCGAGTTCCAGCGTCTCCTGCACGGCGTCGAGCATCTGCTGGGGGTCGTAGGGCTTCTCGAAGAAGTTGACCGCGCCCTGCTGCAGCGCGCGCACCGACATGCGGACATCGCCGTGGGCCGACACGAAGATGATCGGGATAGGCGCCCCGATCTGGTTCAGGGTTTCCTGAAGGGCGAACCCTCCGGTCCGGGGCATCCTCACGTCCAGGACCAGGCATGAGGCTCGTTCCCTGTCGTATCCATCGAGGAAGGAAGCCACGTCGTTGTAGCTCCGCGAGGCGATATCGACGGAGTCCAGAAGCCACGCGAGCGAGGTGCATAGCTCTTCGTCGTCATCGACGATGTACACGATCGGTTCAGGGGTCATCGTTTTGTTAGTCATGGTCTCCAATTCCAACTGCTTCGACATGGAACCATAGCCATTCCCTGAAGGCCCTGCAACGGCCAGACGCTAAGGGAATTACCTACGGACATTGGGCCAGCCGCCCCGAAACCTAGGGCAACTGGGGATATCCCGGAAGTGATTCAGTTCATAGATTACTAACCAAGCCCGCGGAAGTCTGAATAAGACGCCACCGGGGAGCCACCTAGCCGCCCGCCTTGCAGCGGGCGGCACCAGCCGATCAGGAGAGCATCATGACCCAGCTAACCCAAATCCAAATGGACTTTCGGACTGCGATGGCACACCTTCCGGCCGCCGTTAGCATCATCACCACCGATGGGCCGCACGGCCGGCTGGGCATCACCGTCAGCGCCGTCTGCTCCGTCACCGATTCCCCGCCCACCGTCCTGGTCTGCGTGAACAAAAACAGTGCCGCCCACGATGTCTTCAAGAACAACGGCAAGGTCGGCATCAATGTCCTGGCCGGTGAGCAAGAGGAACTTGCACGCCACTTCTCCGGTGCCACCCAGGTTCCCATGGACCAGCGCTTCACCTGGGACATCTGGGAGAAGGACACCGACGTTCCGGTCCTCGCCGACGCCCACGTAAAGTGCATCGGAACCATCGAGGCCATTACCGAGCAGGGCTCGCATTCGGTCCTGTTCATCCGCCTCGACCGGGTCGAGGTCAACAACGACAACAACGGGCTCGTTTACTTCAACCGCGCTTTCCACCCCATTGGCCCGCCGGTAGCCGTCTAACCCACGGGCAACCACAGCATCCCCCAATACGCGACTCGTCGACGCCTAAGGATCCCATCTCATGACAGCAGTAGAAGCCGCCGCCCCCGTATCGCTTGCAGCATCCATCCAGCGCCTGGCCACCGGAGTGGCAACGCCGCTGGACCTAATCGGCGAATCGCTGGCACGAATCGAAGCGCTGGAACCTGAGCTCAGGGCATGGGTGAGCGTCGATGCCGACTCGGCCCTCGCCGCGGCGCACAAATTGGCTGACGCGCCGAAGGGATCCCGGGGAGCTCTCTGGGGCACCCCGGCAGGGGTGAAGGACATCATCGACGTGGCGGGGATGCGCACGGGATGCGGTTCGCCGATCTTCGATCAGGCACCACCAGCAACGGCCGATGCCGCCTGCGTCGCCGCCCTGCGGAATGCCGGGGGCATCGTGATGGGCAAAACGGTCACCACCGAGTTCGGGTACTTCGCGCCCGGGCCCACCAGCAACCCGCACCGGCCGACTGGCGGAACCGCACCACACACTCCAGGTGGTTCCTCCAGCGGATCAGCCGTTGCGGTGGCCAGCGGCATGGTCCCGTTCGCCTTCGGCACGCAGACAGCGGGCTCCCTGACCCGCCCCGCCTCCTACTGCGGGGTGGCCGGCTTGGTCGCCCCGATCCACGTGATCCCGACGGACGGGGTCACCGGGCTGAGCCACAGCCTGGACTCGGTCGGTTTCTTGGCCGCCACCGCCGCGGACCTGCGCATCGCCTACACCGCCATCTCCGGCGCTCCGGCACCGACTCAGGGGGCCAAGCGCCTGCCCCGGTTGTTGGTCTGGGACGGCAGCGACATCGCCCCGATCTCCGATGACATGCTTTCGGGCCTGCAGCGGGCCCTATCCGGCGCCAGAACGCAGGGTGCAGTGGTCGAGTCGCTCGGCTCTGCCGCAGCGGTACGGGACTTGGTCCCGCTGCACATGAGCGTGATGGCCTACGAGGCCGCTCGCACGCACGAATGGTTGCTTTCGCGGAAGCACGAGGTCAGTGAGCCTCTGGCCGATCTCCTCTCTAGCGGTGAGGCGCTAGCCGATGCCGACTTCCACGGAGCCAAGGTCGGACTCGCTGCAGCCCGAAAGGACATCCTGAACCGGCTCCAGCACTTCGACGCCATCATCGCGCCCGCGGCAACCGGATCGGCCCCCGAAGGGCTGACCAAGACCGGCGACCCGATCCTCAGCCGCCCGTGGCAAGCCCTCGGCCTGCCGACGGTCACTATCTCCGGGCTGCGCGATGCGACGGGCATGCCGTTGGGGATCCAGGTCATCGGCAACCCGGGGCATCCCGGAAGCCTGCTGGACATCGCAGAGTGGATCGAGCCGTCCTTGGCCGAAAACTAAGGCTTTCCCCTACGTCGGCGAGGATTACCTGCATCCACGGACGGGAATCAGCAACTGTCGACAGTGCCATACACCACATAGCCTTCAATTGTTGCTCGAAACCCGCCGGGTTCCCTGCCACCCCACTCCCAACACCTTGAGGTGCCCATGTCTTCAACACAGCTCCAAAACGATAGAACCCTGAGCAGTGCCATCCGCAACGGGCGGATGAACCGCCGCGCATGGACCATCACGATCATGCTCATCCTCTTCCAGATCGTTGCCTTCGCCGACAAGGCTGTGCTCGGCCTCGTCGCCTACAAGGCGATCCCCGAACTGGGAATCACCACCGTCCAGTTCGGCATGATCGGTAGCGCATTCTTCTTCCTCTACGCCATCGGCTCCGTGTTCCTGGGTCTGATCGCGGGCCGCACGTCGGTCAAGTGGGTCATCTTCGCCATGGGCTTGGCCTGGGCAGTGCTCCAGTTCCCGATGCTCTTCGGCGGCGGCGCAGCCATTCTGCTGGTCACCCGCATCCTTCTGGGTGGCGCCGAAGGCCCGGCCACTGCCATGTCGCTCTCCTCGGCCCATTCCTGGTTCAAGCCCTCCGAACGGGCACTCCCCAGCAACCTGATTGCCATCGGTTCCACGTTGGGACCGGTCCTGGCAGCCCCATTCCTCGCCTTTATCATCAGCAACTTTGGCTGGCGCTGGGCCTTCGGTGCCCTCGGCCTTCTGGGCTTGGCATGGATCATCGCCTGGTACATCCTGGGTGCCGACGGACCGTTCGGCAGCTCGAAGAACAAGGAAACGGCCGAACCGGAAGCCACGGCGGTTGCCAACGCCCCTGTCCGCGAGAAGACCGCCACCGAAATTGCTTCGGACCTCCGGACCAAGCAGTACGAGGACCAGAAGCCGGTCAAGCTCGCATGGATCCTGCTCAGCGGCTCGTTCCTGGTTGCCGTCTTCGGCGGTTTCACCAACTTCTGGACGCAAGGGTTCCTCACCACCTGGTCGCCGAAATACCTGGCCGGCGTCGTCAACGTATCCCCGGAAATGGTCGCACTGATCACCACCTTCCCGTGGATCTTCGGCGCGGTCGTTTTGCTGGGTCTCGGCTTCCTGGGACGCAACCAGATGCGCCGCGGCAAGTCGGTGCGCATTGCAATCGCCGCACCGTTCGGCGTCTGCCTCGTCCTGGCCGGCGCTTGTTTCCTCGCCCTGCCCTTCACCTCCGGCCCGATGGTCATCGTACTGCTGACACTCGGTGCGGGCTTCAGCGTCATCTACCCGATGGCCCCCTCCGCCATGGCATACGCCGTCGGTGCCGGACAGCGCCCGGTGATCATGGCCACCCTCGGTGGCGTCGCCTCGATCGGTGCCATCGTTTCACCGACGGCCGTCGGCATGTTCATGGAGCAGGCCGGCTACAGGACCGCCGCCAAGGGCACCCCGGAGACGGCCGAAATGATCGGCAACATGATCTCCGGCGTGAACCAGTCGCTGACCATCGCCGGTGGCCTGCTGTTGGCGGCAGGCATCCTCTCGGTCATCTTCTTCAACCCGGACAAGACCGGCCAACGCCTGCAGCGTCGCCTCACCCAGACGAGCCAAAACTAGGAAGCTTCCATCGCTGCTCGAGGCATGACCGTGGTGGGATCGATGCCGGTCGGTAGGGATCCGGACCCTCACCACAGCTGAAGTTCAGTCCATTGCGGGCTCGCGAAGGCGGTTGCTACGTTCTCCGGATCAGGCCGGTGACGGCAGCAACCGCCTTCTTGCTGTTGGCGTGCGGAAGGATGCACGAGGGGAAGCCAACGGCGTCATGGCGGTGCCGATAGCGTGCCCTGTCCAGCTTCCCGCGGGAAGATTCAGGGGGAAGCTGGACCGGGCCGCATAGCCGGGCCCTCACCCGTCGCCGGGGGCCAAAGGCCCTAAACATGCATCGGAGTGAAGCCTCCCGGAACGCACTCGAGCCCCGGGGCTACCGGATGCCAGCGAATTTATCGCTTTCCTCCGGCAGTTGCCCGGGGCTCGGGGACGGTGACGGCACCGTCGGGCGGGTGGTGTTTCGCGAGTGAAACCTAGTCGACCCAGGCGGCGTCTGCCGTCCAGTACTCCAGGCCGGCTTCGCTCACGCCGCGCTTCCATTCCCCGGTCCGCTCCAGCTTCGGTTCAACCGTCACGAGTGACTTGTCCGCTGCCTCGGGGCCATCGGCGCTCACGCCCCAATGCACCCAGTTCACCTCAAGGTCGTTTTCATCGTGAACGAACAAGTCGACGTGGTGCCACCCGTAGTTAAAGGTGTCCGTGTAACACGTCAGGAACATCTTGTGGTGGTTCTTGGGGTATGGCAATTGGACCTCCATGTGATTGCTTTTCCAGCATGCTACGGGTTGAAAGGCAACGGTGACATGGGGGTTACCTTTACCCTGAACCCGGGACGGACTGCTCTGATGTCAAAACCGTTCAGAACCAGGGCGAGAGCTAGAGCCAAGTTGATGGATAGGGCAAGGATACGGATGGTTATACGCCTCAGGGCTGGGGCATGGTCGAACCGCCTTCCGTCGAACCCTCTGCGGGATTCCGCAGACGCTCGGGATACCTGCACAGGGGACTTCCGAGCTCCACATCACAGGGAAACTAGTTGTGCTTTAGCAACCAATTTTATATAGTTGATATCAATCAACCATCATCCCCCTGTTTTTGGAGCCCTCTTTTGTCCCAGACACCCACCCGCACGAAGGCGGAGCCGGAGAAGTCCGAATCGGGCATGACCCACCGCCAGGTGATGCAATCACTGACCGGCCTGCTCATGGGCATGTTCGTCTCGATCCTCGCCGGCACCGTCGTGTCCACCTCGCTCCCGGTCATCGTCTCCGACCTTGCCGGTGACCAGACTTCCTACACCTGGGTGGTCACCGCGACCCTGCTGGCCACCACCATCTCCACCCCGATCTGGGGCAAGCTGGCCGACCTGGCCAACCGCAAGCTGCTGCTGCAGCTCTCGCTGCTGGTCTTCGTGATCGCCTCGGCCATCGCCGGCTTCTCGCAGGACACCAACATGCTCATCACCATGCGCGTCTTCCAGGGCCTGGGCGCCGGCGGCCTGACCGCCCTGACCCAGATCGTCATGGCCGACATCATCTCCCCGCGCGAGCGCGGCAAGTACATGGGCCTCTTCGGCGCCGTCATGGCACTGGGCACGGTGGGCGGCCCGCTGATCGGCGGATTCATCACCGACGCCATCAACTGGCGCTGGAACTTCTTCATCGCCCTGCCCTTCGCGGCCATCGCGATCATCCTGATCCAGAAGACCCTCCACCTTCCGGCCCAGGCCAAGCGCAAGGTCTCCATCGACTACGCCGGCATCGTGCTGCTCTCGGCCGGCGTCTCGGCGCTGCTGATCTGGGTTTCCCTGGCCGGCAAGGACTTCGAGTGGGCCTCGGCCACCACCGCGTGGATGGTCGGCGGCGCCGTCGCCGCCTTGGCCGCCTTCATCATCGTGGAGTTCAAGGCCGCCGAGCCCATCATCCCGCTGACGATGTTCAAGAACCGCACCTTCACCCTCTCGGTCATCGCCTCGATCTCCGTGGGCGTGTCGATGTTCGGCACCTCGGTGTTCCTTGCCCAGTACATGCAGCTGGCCCGCGGCGCCAACGCCACCCAATCCGGGTTGATGACCATCCCGATGATGGCCGGGCTGCTCATCATCTCCACGATCGCCGGGGCGATGATCTCCAAGCACGGCAAGTGGAAGGCCATCATGGTCATCGGTTCGGTGCTGCAGCTTGCGGGGCTCTACCTGCTGGGCACGATCCACTACGACACCAACTTCGTGCTGGTCTCCGTGTACATGTTCGTCCTCGGCGCGGGCCTGGGCATGGTCATGCAGAACCTGGTGCTGATCGTCCAGAACGCCGTCACCCCGGCCGAGATCGGCGTGGCCTCCTCCGGCATCGCGTTCTTCCGCTCGCTGGGCGGAACCATCGGCGTCTCGGTCCTCGGGGCCTTGATGGCCACCAAGGTCGCCGACCTGATGGGCGCAAAGAGCGCCCAGCTGGGCGCAGCCATTGCCGAGCTCGGGGACAAGGGCAAGGACCTGGCCGCCTCGCTGGCCTCCGGAAGCATCCCGGCCGTCCATTCCCTGCCTGACTCGGTTCGCACCATCATCGAGTCCTCCTACGGCGATGCCGTGGCCTACGTCTTCATGGTGGCTGCTCCGTTGAGCATCCTGACCATCCTGGCCGTAGCGTTCATGCCCAACCTGGAGCTGGGCACCCAGACCCGCCACCAGCGCGCGGAGGCCGAAGCCGCGGAAGCCAACCTGGCCGAGGTCAGCGAGGCCGCCATCGCGGCGACCCCGCGCCACGACGGCGAGCCCGCCTCGGTGCGCCGCTGACATGGACTCCCTGGCCGATCCCTTTGCCGTCGCAGAGCCCGCGCGGAACGACGACGCCATGGGCGGGCTGATCGACGCGGTCGAGCACGAGTTCGCGACCATGTTCGTCAACGCGCGCAACAGCATCCGGGCCCGGGCCGTCGCCATCCACCCGGAGCTGCCCCCGATGGGGTTCAAGGTGCTCACGATCCTCTCCCGCTCCGGAGCCCGGCAACAGGGGTGCCTGGCCGAGGAGATGGAGGTGGACAAGGCCATGATGAGCCGGACGATCAAGCAGCTCGAGGGCCTTGGGCTGGTGCACCGCAGCATCGATCCCAGCGACGGTCGGGCCCTGCTGGTCGCCATGACCGATGAGGCCCGGACCCGCTTCGACGCAACATTGGCCACGGCCCGCGGCGTGCTCCACGACCGGCTCGCCGAATGGGATCCCGGCGAGGTCCGCCGCTTCACCGACCTGCTGGCCAAGCTGAACGAATCCACCATCTAATACGAACCGGCAGCCCAAGCGGTCCCGCCCTCCTGCGCAACGCGCGTCAAAAGGGGGCGGGACCGCTTGCATCTCCGGTAGCCTGAGCGGCAGCACCACCGGTCCCGCGCGGGACCCCGAACCAAGGACTGCCTGCATGGGAATGATCTTCAGCCACGACACCCTGCCCCAACGCGTACTCTTCGGCACCGGCAAGGCCGCCGAACACCTGGCGGCGGAGGTGGAGCGGTTCGGCGCCTCCCGGGTCATGGTGATCGCCGGTGCCCGCGATTCCGGCACTGTCGCCGAGTTGACCGCACGCCTCCCGGTGGCCCTGAACTACCCCGACGTTGTCCAGCACGTGCCGATCGCCAGCGCCGAAAAGGCCCGCGGGGCCGCTCGGGAAAACGACATTGACCTGCTTCTCTGCGTTGGCGGCGGGTCCGCGGTCGGCCTGGCCAAGGCCATCGCCCTGGACACCGCGCTGCCGATCATCGCCGTCCCCACCACCTATGCGGGCTCCGAGGCCACCAACGTCTGGGGCCTGACCGAAGAGGGGCGCAAATCCACCGGCGTCGATGCCAGGGTGCTGCCCGCCACCGTCATCTACGATGCGGCGCTGAGCCTCTCCCTGCCCGTGGGGCTCTCGGTGGCCTCCGGGCTGAACGCCATGGCCCACTGCATCGACTCGATGTGGGGACCGCGCGCCGACCCGATCAACGTGGCGCTCGCATCCGAGGGCATCCGCGCCCTGGCCGCCGGGCTTCCGGGCATCGCAGCAGATCCGTCGGGGATCGACGGCCGCGAACAGGCGCTGTACGGCGCTTACCTTTCGGCCGTCGCCTTCGCATCGGCCGGCTCGGGCCTGCACCACAAGATCTGCCACGTGCTGGGCGGGACCTACAACATGCCACACGCCCAGACCCATGCCACGGTGCTGCCCCATGTGTTGGCGTTCAATGCGCCGCACGCGCCCGAGGCCGAGTCCCGCATTGCGGCGGCGTTCGGCAGCCCGACCGCCATCGGCGGGCTCAATGCGCTGCGGGAACGTCTGGATGCCCCGCGGGCGCTGAAGGACTACGGATTCGACGCGGCGGACATCCCGGAGGCGGTGTCCCTCATCCTGCCACAGGTCCCGGCGAACAACCCGCGGACCGTCACCGCCGAAAACCTTGCGGAGTTGCTCACCGCGGCGGTCCACGGCACCGAGCCGGGCGGCATGGCGTTCCCCGCGCTTCCTTACCTCGAATGAACCGGAATTGACCCCGCGTCGGCTGCGCAATTTATAGTCGGGCTATGGAACAGCGCGCATTGGGCAAGACCGGACGACACGTTTCAGTCATCGGACTGGGCACCTGGCAACTCGGGGCGGACTGGGGCAACGTGGACCCTGCGGAGGCCCGGGACATCCTCGCGGCTTCCGCCGAGGCCGGCGTCACCTTCTTCGACACGGCCGACGTCTACGGGGACGGGCGCAGCGAGCAGGCCATCGGGGCGTTCCTCGCGGAGAACCCCGGCACCGGAATCACGGTGGCCACGAAGATGGGTCGCCGGCTGGAACAACGGCCGGAGAACTACAACCTGGCCACCTTCCGCCAATGGGTGGACCGATCGCGCCGCAACCTGCGGACCGACGCCCTGGACCTGGTCCAACTGCATTGCCCGCCCACCGCCGTCTACAGCCGCGCGGAGGTGTATGACGCGTTGGACACCCTCGTCGCCGAGGGTGCCATCAGGAACTACGGCGTCAGCGTCGAACGGACCGATGAAGCCCTCGAGGCCCTGCGCCACGACGGTACCGCATCCGTCCAGATCATCCTGAACGCCTTCCGGCTCAAGCCGCTGGATGAGGTGCTCCCCGCCGCGAAGGCCGCCGGAGTGGGCATCATCGCCCGGGTTCCCCTGGCTTCCGGCCTGCTCTCGGGGAAGTACACCAGCGAAACCAGGTTCGCCGAAGACGACCACCGCAACTACAACCGCGCCGGCGCTGCCTTCGACGTCGGGGAAACCTTCTCCGGCGTGGATTTCGGGCTGGGTCTGCGGGCCGTGGCCGAGTTCCAGCAGCTGGTGCCGCAGGGCTTAGGCACCGCGCAGGCTGCCATCGCGTGGGTGAGTGCCCAGGACGGCGTCACCGCGGTCATTCCCGGTGCCCGCACCGTGGAGCAGGCCCGGGCCAATGCCGCCGCCGGAGCCGCAATCACCCCGGAGTTCAACGACGGCGTCCGCTCCATCTATGACCGCTACTTCCGCGAGGCGGTCCACCCCCGCTGGTGAATGCCCGGCGGGTCCGCTTACGGTCCCGCCGAGGGCCTCGGCGCGGTCGTCGTTGCAGATGCCGGATGCCACGCTGCGATCCGGGGGTCTTTTGCCGGCCAGCCGCCGGCTACCGGATGGACTGCGCAGCCGCGGCAGCGGCCGGATCCTGCGCGGCCGGGGAGAGCTTCGCGGGGTCGCGGCGGCCGGTGCGCGTGGCGCCGATCCCGGCAATGATGACCAGCACGATGCCGAGGATCGCGGCCGGGCGCGGGACCTGGTGCAGGAGCAGCAACCCGACGACCATGGCGATGGCCGGCTCCAGGCACATCAGCGTGCCGAACGCCGCGGTGGTCAGCCGGCGCAACGCCAGCAACTCGAGGCTGAACGGGATCACCGGCAGCAGCAGCGCCAGGGCGAACCCGATCGCCAGCACCTGCACGTCCATGCGCCCGATCACGCCGGGGCCGACCACGAGCGTCGCGGCCAGGGCTGCGACCGGCATGGAGATGGCCAGCGCACCGATGCCATCGACGGCGTCCCCGGCGCGCTGGGTGAGCAGGACGTAGACGGCCCAGCACGCGGCGCCCGCCAGGGCGAAAAGCACGCCGGCCGCATCCGCGGCACCATGCCAGGGTTCGGTCAGCCCGAGCACCCCGGCCGCGGCAACCAGCGCCCACCAGCGTCCGGCGCCCCGGCCCTGGATGATGGCAACCCCCAGCGGGCCCATGAATTCCAATGCGCTCGCGGTGCCCAACGGAATCGTTTCCACCGCCTTCATGAACGCCAGCGTCATGCCCGCAGTGGCCAGCCCCAGCAACGCGCAGATCCCCAGCGTGGCGCGGCTGAACGTCAGCCTCCACGGACGGGCGATGGCCACCAGGATGACCGCGGCCCACGCCAGGCGCAGCCAAGCTACGCCCTCGGATCCCAGCGAGCCGGCCAGCCCGATCGACGCGGCCAGGCCCAGCTGGACGCAGCCCATCGCGGCAAACGCCATCATCGAACCGATGGAGGCGGAACGGGTGGCCGGGGCGGGTGCGTGACTCATGGTTACCAGTAGATCGGAGATGCGCCGTCCATGTCCACGCGAGAATCATCAACATATCGTTCGCCAATCCTGCACAATGGAGGATATGGAAACCCGGCGCCTGCAATACCTGTACGAGCTCTCCCGCATGGGGTCGATGCGCGGGGTGGCGGACATCCTGGGCACCACCACCTCGACGGTCTCCCAGCAGATCGCCCAGCTCGCGCGGGAAACCGGCGCCCGGCTGCTGGAGCCCGACGGGCGCGGGGTGCGGCTCACCCCGGCCGGGCGCCGGCTGGCCGAACATGCCCAGACCATCCTCGCCGCGGTCGACGCCGCCCGGCTCGACCTGGACTCGGGGGCCGAGCCCTCGGGAACGCTGAAGGTGGCCGGGTTCGCCACCGCGATCCGCAGGACGCTGATGCCGGTCATCGGGGAGCTGGCCGAGAACCACCCCCGGGTCCGGATCGCCGTGCTCGAACACGAACCGGCGGAGGCGCTGAAACTTCTGGCCGCGGACGACCTCGACCTGGCCCTGACCTACGACTACGACCTCGCCCCGGACGAGGTGGGGCCCGACATTGAAACCATCGAGCTGTGGAGCACCGCATGGGGCCTGGGCGTGCCCACCGCCGAGGCGCAACGGTTCACCAAAGCCGGGCCGGCGCCGGACGCCGCCGCGGTCTTCTCCGTCTTCCGGGACCACGACTGGATCGGGAACTCCCGCAACATCGCCGACGAGACGGTGCTGCGGCTCGTCTCCTCGATGGCCGGGTTTGTCCCCGCCCTGCGCCACCAGTCCGACAGCCTGGATTTGGTCGAGGACCTGATCCTCGCCGGACTCGGGGTGGGACTGCTTCCGGAGGACCGCCCGCCACGGGAGGGGATCACGATCCTGCCGCTGCGCAATCCCGACCTGCGCCTGCGCGCCTTCGCCCGGACGCGCCGGGGCCGCAGCGCCTGGCCGGCCCTGGCCCTGGTGCTGCAGCGGCTGGGCAACGGCTGACCGGACCGGCATACGCCAAGGCAGGGCCCCGGAAAATCTTGGGGCCCTGCCGTCAGTTCCGACGCCAGGTCCGGCTAGCGCACCGCGCGGAACTTCACGGCGGAGGCCAGCGCGACGATGCTGACGCCGGCGAGCACCGCCAGGTAGTAGCTCGGTGCCATCGGCTGGCCGGTGACCTCGATCAGGTAGGCGCAGATCATGGGCGTGAATCCGCCGAACACCGCCACCGCCGCGTTGTAGCTGAAGGACAGCCCCGTCGCGCGGGTCTTGGCCGGGAAGACATCCGCCATGACGGAGGGCAGGGCGCCGAAGTAGACGGACTTCAGCAGGCCCAGGACGATCATGACCAGCGCCAGCACCAGGAAGGTCCGGCCGGCAATGAGCCACATGAACAGCGGGATGGTCAGCACCGCGATCGCGATGGCGGCCGGAACCATGATCCGGATGCGTCCGAACCTGTCGGAAAGGTGTCCGACCAGCGGGGTGAGGAACGTGAGAATGACACCGGTCAGGATCAGCGAGGTGAAGGAAATCGACGGGCTGATCCCCAATTGCTTGATGCCGAAGGTCGGCATGTACTGGATGACGAAGTTCAGCGCCGTGGAGATCGCCAGGGCGCCGCCGGCCATGAGGACGCTTGACTTTTGCGAGACGAAGACGTCGCGGACCGGGGCATGCTTTTCCTCCGGCGCCACCTCGGCCAGCGGGGCCTCGTCCACGTAGCGGCGGATCATCCAGCCGGCCGGGCCCACCAGCAGCCCGATGATGAAGGGGATCCGCCAAGCCCAGGCGTTCATCTCGGCCTCGCTGAACATCGACGTCAGGATGACCACGGTGATGGCGGCCATGAGGGCGCCCAACCCCTGGCTGGCGAATTGGAAGCTGCCGAGGAAGCCGCGCCTGCCCTCGCCCTGCGCGATCAGGTAGGAGGTTGCGGCACCGAACTCGCCACCGGCCGAGAAGCCCTGGATGAGCCGGCCCAGAATCAGGCCGATCGGGGCCAGGATCCCGATGACGTCGTAACCGGGCATGAAGGCGATCACCGCCGTCCCCAGCACCATCAGCCGAATGGTGAGCATCAGGCCCTTCTTCATGCCGTTCCGGTCGGCATACGAGCCAAGGATCAATCCGCCCAGCGGGCGGATCAGGTACGAGACGCCGAACACCGCAAAGGCCTGGATCACCTCAATGGCGGGGTTGTCCGAGGGGAAGAAGTTGTGGCCGATGTAGATCGCCAACAGGGCATAGATCGACATGTCGTACCACTCGAGGGCATTGCCGATCGTGGCGGCGGCGATGCCGCGGGCCATGGATTGCTTGCGGGGCGCCGGGGCGCCCGGTGCTTGCGGGCTTGCGGCGATCTGGTTCTGACTGCGGTTCATGGGATTTCCCCTCGGGAGGCGGTGTCAGGCGTGGGTGGACAGGACACTGGGCGCGAACGGGCTGTTGCCGCGGACCCCCAGGTCGTGGAAGAGGCCGCACATGAGCTGCAGTCCCTGGCGGGCGATCGGTTCGAGCATGTGTTCGTTCGGGGCATGCTGGAGGCATCCGGGATACGAATGCGGGATCCAGAGGGTTGGCAGGCCAAGGATCGATTCGAAGACGGCGTTGGGCAGCGAACCGCCGATGTTGGGCAGGATGGTCGTCGGCAGGCCGGTGCTTTCTCGCAGGGATTCGGACGCCCAGGAGACCCACGGGTCATCGGGTTCGATGCGGCTTGCCGGGAAGCTGGTGCGCACCTTTGCCTTGACCATCGGGAAGCCGGCTTCGTTGAGTGCGCGCTGGACCTGGCCTTCGAGGTCCTGCACCTGGGTGCCGACAACGAAACGCAATTGCAGGACGGCACGCGCGGTGCCGGGGATGGCGTTGACGGGGTTCTGCGGATCCGCCGCGCCCATGGCCAGCACCTCGAGGGTGTTCCACCCGTAGACGCGTTCGGCCGGGGTCAATTCCGGATCCCCCCAGTCGGCGTCCACGTTCGGGTCGTTCGACCCGGTCCCGACCTGGATGCCGGCCAAGGCCTCACGGACCGCAGCGGGCAAGGAGCACGGAAGCAGTGCCGGGAGCTTGATCCTGCCGTGTCCGTCAACGAGTACGCCAATGGCGGCGGCGAGGGTGGTGGCGGGATTGCGGATGAGTCCACCCCAATTTCCCGAGTGGTAGCTCTCCTCACGCAGGTCGGCGGCGAGTTCGAAGGTGACTCCACCGCGGGCGCCGAGGAAGATGGTCGGGGCCTGGGCCGAGAGCCGGGGTCCGTCCGAGGCGATGAAGACGTCAGCGGCAAGCTCCTCGCGGTGGGCGGCTGCGAATTCGGCCAGGTCCGGGGATCCGATTTCCTCTCCGGATTCGAAGAGGAACACCGCGTTGAACCCGAGACTCCCGTGCTCTTCGAGCAGTAATTCCAGGGCCTTCAGGTTGACCAGGTGCTGGCCCTTGTTGTCCGCCGAGCCGCGCCCGTACCAGCGTTCGCCGTCCGCGCTGAGCGTGAACGGGTCCCTGTTCTGATCCCATTGGCCCTCATGGCCGTCGACCACGTCGGCGTGTCCGTAGCAGAGCATGGTCGGAAGTTCAGGGTTCTCGATCCGGCGTCCGATCAGGAAGCTGTTGGCCCCGCCGTTCCACTCCGGGTGGATCATGGTCTCGAAGCCCAGCTTCTCGAGTCTGGGGGCGATTTTGTCGCTAAGGTATGAATTCAATTCAAGTCGGTCGGCGGAGTTGGTGCTGACGGTGCGGTGCCCGACCAATGCCGCCAGCTCCGTGAAGAATCCGCCGTCATCGACGAATGATGCCGCTTTCTTCAAGAGTTCGTTGCGATTGTTCACGGCTGCACATCCTTTTGGTTGTTGTATCGTGAATCACACTAAGAGGTGCGGCTCGCATCCACCAGTAGCTTTTTTCGCAACCCCGTTGACTTGAAGTCAAACCGGATGAAATGAGAATTCAATCGTGCAGATGTTGCCCACCTCCCTGGTGTACTTCCATGAAGTGGCCCGCACCGGCTCGATCACCGATGCCGCCGAAGCCCAGCACGTCTCGGCCTCGGCCATCAGCCGGCAAATCACCCAGCTTGAACGCTCCACCGGCGTTGAGCTGTTCCGCCGCCATCCGCGCGGCATGCAGCTGACCGATGCCGGGGTGCTGCTGCTTGCGCACACCCGGCGCAGCGAGGCGGAGGCCGAGGAGCTGCTCGGCGAACTGCGCGAACAGGCCTCGGGCAAACAAAGGATGCTGGAAATCGTCAGCTCGGAGGGGCTGGCCGCCTACCGGGTCCCCGCGGCCATCGCCGCATTCTGCCGGGAACACCCTGACGTCTCGATCCAGCTCACGGTGCTCCCGTCCCCGGAGGCCACGCGCCGCATCGTCGACGGCAGTGCGGACGTGGCCATGATTTTCGCCCTGGGCCCGCAGCGCGACGTCACCGTGGAGTTCTCCTGCCCGGCACCCGCCTATGCGGTGGTCGCCACGGGGCATCCCCTGGCCGCGCACACCACTGTCACGCTGGCCGAGCTCTGCCAATACCCGCTCTCGCTGCCCGCCAAGGGCATCAGCCAGCGGGAGCTGTTCGACATCGCCGCCCAGATGGAGGGATTGGTCCCGCGCATCGCGATGGTCACCGACCACATCAACCCGGCCATGGAGTTCGCCCGCTCGGGCGTCGGGGCAACATTGCTGAGCCACTTTGCCAGGAGGGAGGGTCTCACCGACGGGCTGCGCTTCATCCCGGTGGACCATCCGGCGCTCGGCGAGCGCCGGGCGCAGATCCTCACCATGCCCAGGCGCCGGCAATCGGCACTGGCCGCGGCATTCATCCAAAAGATGACCGAGGTCCTGCGCGATCAGTAGGCGCCCCGGACCGCCACCACCCCTATTTCAGGAGCGCGACGTCCGAGACCAGGTCAATGTGGGCCTGCATGGCGGCGGCCGCGGCCGCCGCGTCGCCATTCCTGATGGCCCGCGCGATCACCTGGTGCGATTCAAGCGAACGCTCCGGGCGGCCGGGTTGTCCGAGGGACTCCAGCCTGGTCTCGAGCACCATTTCCGCAATGAAGGTCATGAGCTGGGCCAGGACGCGCGAATGCGCCGCCGTGGTCACCGCTTCGTGGAAGAGCTCGTCGCCGCGTTCACCACGGCCGCCCTTGGCGATCTCGGCAGCCATGACCTCCAGGGCCTCGTAGATCCGCTCGAGATCCGCGTCGGTGCGCCGCTCCGCGGCCAAGGCAGCAAGCTTTACCTCGAGGGTGCTGCGGGCCTCCACGATTTCGGGAAGCCTGTTTTGGTGTTCCCGCAGGTCGCGCAGGACGGTTGCGATGCTGGGCCGGTAAACCAGCACCGCGCCGGTCCCGTGCTGCACGTCAATGACGCCCAGGACCTCCAGGGCAACGAGCGCCTGGGCAAGGGTCGCACGCGAGACGCCCAGCTGCTCGGCGAGATCCCGCTCGGCCGGCAGGTGGTCTCCCGGTCCAAGTTGCTCGGATTCGATGTAGCCGAGAATCTGCTTCATCAATTGCTCATAGAGCCGCGGACGCGCAACCTTGCCCAGCGATGCAGGCTTTTCCCGAGCCACGATAGACCTCCCAGTATTCAAGTAGTAGGTCCAATCTACACCGGACACCCATTGACAAAGAGACCTACTGTCTAGGAGGCTAGTCCAGTGACATCGTGACCCCACTCACATCGCCGGTTTCGAACAAAGGAAGCTCCATATGTCCCCCGCCGTTATTTCCATCATCGTCCTGGCGGTGATGTTCCTGATTGCCACGGTGCTCCCGATCAACATGGGAGCACTGGCGTTCGTTGGTGCGTTCCTGCTCGGCGCGGTCTTCCTGGGGATGGACTCCAAGGACATCCTTGCGAGCTTCCCCGGCGGGCTGTTCTTGACCCTGGTGGGAGTCACCTATCTCTTTGCCATCGCCCAAAACAACGGCACCATCGACCTGCTGATCAACAAGGCGGTGAAACTTGTCGACAACCGCATCGCCCTGATCCCGTGGGTCATGTTCATCATCACCGCCGCCATCACCGCGGTGGGCGCACTCGGCCCGGCGGCCGTGGCCATCATGGCGCCCATTGGCCTGAGCTTTGCCGCCAAGTACAAGATCAACCCGCTGATGATGGGCATGCTCATCGTCCACGGGGCCCAGGCCGGAGGATTCTCCCCCATCGCCGTCTACGGCGTCATCGTCAACGGACTCATCGCCGAAACAGGGTTTGCCTTCAGCCCGACGGCACTCTTCCTCTCCAGCTTCATCTTCAACCTCGTCATTGCGCTGGTGCTCTTCATCGTCCTGGGCGGCGGCAAGCTCGCCGGATCCCGCGCCGGGCAGCTGGCCGAACGCGTTGCCGAGGCCCGCATGCAGGTATCCGTCGGCGCCCGCACCGCGGACGTGGACTTCAAGGGCTCGGGAAGCGGGACCTATGGCCCCCGCGACCCGGCCGGCGACGGCGCCTCGGCCACCAAGTCTTCCCAGGAGCGCTTCCCGCAGGTCATGACGATCCTGGGCCTGATCGCACTGGCGGTCATCGCCCTGGGCTTCAAGGTCGACGTCGGCTTCGTTTCCATCACCATTGCCGTGATCCTCGCGCTGGTGAACCCCAAGGCGCAGAAGGGCGCGGTCAACAAGATCAGCTGGTCCACCGTGCTGCTGATCTGCGGAATGCTCACCTTCGTCGGGGTCCTCGAGGAAGCCGGAACCATCGAGTACGTCTCCGACGGCGTCGCCAACATGGGCATGCCGCTGCTCGCCGCCCTCATGATCTGCTACATCGGGGCGGTCGTCTCCGCGTTCGCCTCCTCCACCGCCATTCTTGCCGCGCTCATCCCGCTGGCGGTCCCGTTCCTGGATTCCGGCGCCGTCAGCGCCGTGGGCGTGGTCTGCGCCCTGGCGATCGCCTCCACCATCGTGGACGTCTCCCCGTTCTCCACCAACGGCGCCCTCGTGCTGGCCAACGCCCCCGAGGGCACCGACAAGGACCGCTTCTACAAGCAGATCCTTGGCTACGGCGGCATCGTCGTCGCGGTCGGGCCGCTGCTGGCCTGGGCCACCCTGGTCCTGCCCGGCTGGCTCTAGGCAACCTCTTACCCTTCCCCAATTCACCACCAGTCACAAGGAGTCTTCGTGAGCACCACCGCGTACGAGACGCTGCCCGCAGTCCCCGCCACGGCCACCGGACCGCTGAGCGGATACACCGTATTGGATTTGACCCGCGCGCTGGCCGGCCCGCATGCAGGCATGATGATGGGCGACCTCGGCGCCCGGGTCATCAAGGTCGAGACCCCCGGCGCCGGGGACGACACCCGCAGCTGGGGTCCCCCGTTCGTGGGACCCGAGGAGAATCCGCAGGCCACCTACTTCCTTTCCTGCAACCGCAACAAGGAGTCCATCGCCCTGGACCTCAAGAGCGCCGAGGGCAAGGAAACCCTCTCCCGGCTCATTGAGCGCTCCGACGTGCTGATGGAGAACTTCCGCACCGGAGTGCTGGAACGCCTGGGATTCGGCATCGAGGCGCTGCATGAGCTCAACCCCCGATTGGTGATCCTCTCGATCACCGGCTTCGGCCACGACGGCCCCGAATCCCACCGCAGCGGATACGACCAGATCCTGCAGGGCGAGGCCGGCCTGATGTCCCTGACCGGGTCCGGGCCCGATGACCCGCAGCGGGTGGGGGTTCCCATCGCCGACCTGCTTTCGGGAATGTACGGGGCCTATGGCGCCCTCGCCGCCCTGCTGGAACGCGAGAAAACCGGGAAGGGCCAGGTGGTCCGCACCTCCCTGTTGGCCGCCATCGTCGGTGTCCACGCCTTCCAGGGCACCCGGGCCACGGTTGCGGGCCAGGTGCCCCAGGCCCAGGGCAACCACCACCCCTCGATTGCCCCCTACGGGCTGTTCAGCTGCAAGGACGGGAAGGTCCAGATCAGCGTGGGCAGCCAAAAGCTGTGGCTGGCCTTCGCCGAGGCCTTCGGGATCGACGGCTCGCGGCCGGAATTCGCCACCAATGCCGACCGGGTCAAGCACCACGCACTTCTCCTGGACGAGATCGAGGCTGCCTTCGCGGGCCACGAGCCGGCCGACCTCCTGGCGAAACTGGATGCCGCCGGGATCCCCGCCGGCAAGGTCCGCACCCTGGACGAGGTCTACGCGTGGGACCAGGTCGCCTCGCAGGGCCTGATGGTGGATGTGGAACACTCGGTGTTGGGCAAGATCACCCTGCCCGGCCCGCCCCTTCGATTCTTCGACCCCGCCACCGAGGTCGAGACCACCCGGACCGCCCACACCGCTCCCCCGGTGCTGGACGCCGATGCCTCCTCCATCCGCACCTGGCTGGACGAGGAAACGGAGGCACGGCCGTGACCGCAACCGAACTCAAGGCGAAGCGCATGACGTCAACCGAACTGATCGACACGGTCCTGGATGCGGGCTCGTTCACCTCCTGGGACGCCCCGGTCCGGCGCCCGGTCATCGGCGAAAAATACGCGGCGGACATTGCCGCGGCAGAGGCCAAGAGCGGCGTCGATGAATCGGTGCTCACCGGCGAGGGGATGATCCGCGGCCGCAGGGTGGCGGTCATCGTCTCCGAATTCCGGTTCCTGGCCGGCTCCATCGGCCAGGCCGCCACCGAGCGCATCACCTCGGCCATCGAACGCGCCACCGCCGAGGGGCTGCCGCTGTTGGCGGGCCCGGCCTCGGGCGGCACCCGGATGCAGGAGGGAACGCTGGCCTTCCTCGGGATGG